>JAWVYT010000226.1:0-4719 GCA_033722595.1 Longimicrobiales bacterium | reverse complement strand
GCGTCGTCGGTGTGGACGCGGGCGTGTGGGTACGGGATACGATAGAGGAGCGAGATGACGGCAGCGACATGTGAGCAGTTCGATCCCCGGAGCGGCTGGGGCGGAGGAGGAGCGGTCCGGGAGCGATTTGGCCCCGGTCCCGTCGCGGTACTGGCCCTCGTCTCGCTCCTGTCGTTCACGGCCCCGCCCCGGCCGGCGGCCGCCCAGAACGGGCAGGACCGGGTCCGAGTGTTCCTGGACTGCCAGACGCGGCGCTGTGCGGAGGATGAGTTCCGGACCGAGATTACCTTCGTGGACTGGGTCCGGGAGCGGACCGTGGCGGACCTGCACGTGATCCTCACCAGCCAGCAGGCGGGTGGCGGGACGCAGTACGTCTTCGACTTCATCGGCCAGAACGAGTTCGAGGACGAGGACTTCCGCCTCGAGCAGACGGTGAGCGACACGGACACCCGCGACGAGGTGCTGGAGGCGCTCGTCCAGGCGTTCAAGGGCGGGCTCGTCGCCTACGTGGCGCGGCGCGGCTACCTGGACCAGCTGGAGATCCGATCGCTCGAGGAGGCCACCGAGGAGGTGGAAGAGGAGCTGGCGGCTCCCGAGTCGGACCCGTGGAACCTCTGGGTATTCACCATCGGGGCGGACTTCGAGGCGGACGGCGAGGAGCGACAGAGCAGCTACGAGATCGGCGGCGACCTCAACGCGCGCCGCGTCACGCCGGACTGGAAGATCTTCATCCGCCTGGGCGGAGACCAGGAGCACCAGCGGGTCGAGCTGAGCGAGGGCACGTTCATCAACGACACGGACAACTGGGACTTCGGCGCCATGTTCGTCCGGAGCCTGTCCTCCCACTGGTCGGCGGGCACGCTGCTGGGCGCCAACACGTCCACGAGCCTGAACCGGAAGATCGGCGGCGATGTGGCGGCGGCCATCGAGTGGAACTTCTACCCGTACGAGCAGGCCAACCGCCGGCAGTTCATCCTCCACTACCAGGTCGGGGTGACGCGGGTGGAGTACGAGGACACGACCATCTTCGGGAAGATCGACGAGACGCTCTACGACCAGCGCCTCGTGGCCGTGTACGACACCCGTCAACCGTGGGGCAACGTGTCTTTCTCGGCCGAGGCCTCCAACCTCCTGCACGACTTCTCGAAGTACCGGCTGGAGGCCGAGGCCCGGACCAACTTCCGGCTGTTCCGGGGGTTCGACCTGGAGATCCAGGGCGGCTACGAGGTGATCCGGGACCAGGTGTACCTGCCTGCGGCAGGCTCCACCGACGAGGAGATCCTCGTGCAGCGTCGCGAGCTGGCCACCGGCTACGAGTACAGGATCGAGGTGGGGTTCAACTACCGGTTCGGCTCGATCTACAACAACGTGGTCAACAACCGGTTCCCCTGGGAGGTGCTCTTCTAGCGGGCGACCCCAGCCACGGCCGGGGGCGCCCCTGTACGCCCCCGTCTAGCGGGTGAGCATCGGACCCAGCGGACGGCCGCCCAGAAGGTGCATGTGCAGGTGGAAGACCTCCTGGCCGCCGTGCTTCCGGGTATTCACGATCAGGCGGTACCCGTCCTCGGCAACGCCCTCGTCCTCGGCGATCTTCCGGGCCACGGTGAACAGGCGACCCAGAGCCGCCTCGTGATGCGCCTCCACATCCGCCGCCGTGGGGATCGCCTCGTTCGGCACGATGAGCACGTGCACGGGGGCCTGCGGGTTCACGTCGCGGAACGCCGTGACCAGGTCGTCCTTGTAGAGGACGTCCGCGTCGACCTCGCCCTCGATGATCTTGCCAAATATCGTATCGGCCATCTTCGGCTGCCTCGTTCTCGGGTGCGATCCGGTTCGCCCTTGAGTTACGCATGGACCGTGCGGCGGGCAACATCCGACCAGGAACCCGACAGCGTATCCTCGGGTAGCACCCGCTGAACATGTCCAAGCGAAGCCCCTTGTCCGCTCCGGACCGTCTGCGTGACGGTCCCATGCGTGCCACCGTGCTGCTGCTCATGGTGGTACAGCTCGTGGCATTCCCCCTGGCCACCCACGCCGAGGGCCCGCACGTCGCGACCGCCCATACGACGCACGTCAGCGCCGAGCCCGAAGCGTGCCAGCCGTTCCATGACGAGCTGACGTGCATCACGTGCCGGGTCCTCTCCGCCGACCCGGTGACCACTCCGGGCACGCCCGCGCTCGCCACGGCCCCGACAGCCATCGCCGTCGTCGGTCCGGCCGGACATAACGACCCCCACGACGCACTCCCCGCCGGCGCCGTCTGCGCCCGCGCACCCCCTCGCACCTGATCCAGACACAGCTCGAACGCTGACGTCCCGTGGCCCGACGGCCCGGGGCGTGATCCCCTGGTTCAGGAGTCTTCATGCACGGTGGTACCCATCCCGGGCGCTCATGGCGGTCCCGGGCAGCACCCATAGCCATGCTGTGCGCGGCGCTGGCTTTCGCGGCCGGCGATGCGGCAGCGCAGAGCGCGACGACGGTTCCCGTCACCCGGATCCAAGCGGTTTGGACCGGGCCGCGACCGGCTGCCGAGGCACACCGTGTCCCGGCGTCGGATTCGTCGACGGTCGACACCCTCACGGTCCGGGGCACCGTGTCCGACTCGGCCACCGGCGAGCCCCTCCCGGCCACGGAAGTGCGCGTGGCGGAGGTCGACCGTCAGGACCTGACGGGTGCCGACGGCACCTTCCGCCTCACCCGCCTCCCGCCGGGCCGCTACACCCTGGTGTTCGAGCACCTGGGCTACCGGACCGTGGAGCGGGAGGTGGCCGTGCCCGCCGAGGGGCCGGTCAGGGTGGCGATGGCCACGTCGGCGCTGGACCTGCCGGGTCTCATCGTCACGGCGGCCATGGGCGCCCGGACCCGGTCGGAGGCCCACAGCCTGAGCCAGGTCCTGGGCGGGCGCGAGCTCCAGCAGCGGCTGGACGTGACGCTGGCCGAGACGCTGGAGTCAGAGCCGGGCCTGGCGTCGGCCAGCATGGGCCCGGCGCCGGCCCGCCCGGTTATCCGGGGGCTCGGCGGGGACCGGATCCTGATCCTCGAGGACGGCGAGCGGATGGGCGATGTCTCGTCCACGAGCCCCGACCACGCCGTCTCCGCCGACGCCGCATCGGCCCGTCGGGTCGAGGTGGTGCGGGGCCCCGCGGCGCTCTTCTACGGGAGCAACGCACTGGGCGGCGTGGTCAACGTGGTCCGGGAGGAGATCCCCACGTCGCTCTCGCAGCAGCCCCGCCGGACGGTTCGCCTCCAGGGCCAGACGGCCCGCCAGGGCGGGACCGTGGCCGGCCTGGCGGAACAGGCGTTCGGGCCCGTGGGCGTCCGGTTCGAGGGCACCGGGCGATGGGCCGGGAACACCATCACGCCGGTGGGCGAGCTGACCAACACGGGGATCACCACGTACAGCGGCTCCGTGGGTGGCGCCTGGGTCGGCGACGAGGGCCATGCCGGCGCCGCGGTTCGGGCCTACCGGTCGTCGTACGGCATCCCGCCGGACCCGGTCTCCGGCCACCCGGAGGGCGTGACCATCGAGGTGGAGCGTGACGCCCTCCGGGGCGAGGGCGTCACGGACGATGCCCTGGGGCTGGGCCACCTGACCGCCACGGTGGGCGTCACCCGATACGACCACCGGGAGATCGAGGCGTCCGGGGCCGTCGGGACGGCGTTCGGGCTCAACACGGCGTCGGGCGAGCTGGTGCTGCGCCCCGGCGGGACCGGCGTCCGGGCCGGCGGATTCGGGCTCCGGGGCCAGTGGCAGGACTACACCTCGGACAACGGCCGGGCGGTGGTCCGGAGCACGGAGCGGAGCGGAGCGATCTACGGCGTCGACCACTGGGAGATCGGCGCTGCCCACCTCGAGGCCGGGGCCCGATACGACGTCCATTACGTGACGCCGTCGGGCGTGGCGGACGTCCGGAACGTCGACGTACGCGACCGCACGTTCCACAACGTATCGGGGTCGGTGTCGGTGCTCTGGGAGATGGTCCCGGACGTCCGCCTCGGCGCCAGCGTGTCCCGGGCGTTCCGGGCTCCGTCGGCCGACGAGCTGTTCTCGCAGGGCCCCCACCTGGCCGCGTACACGTACGAGGTCGGGAACCCGGAGCTGGACGCGGAGGTGGGCCTCGGCGCCGACCTCTTCGTCCGGGTCAGCCGACCCGACCTCTCGGCCGAGGCCGGCGTCTTCTGGAACGAGATCGGGAACTATACCTACCCGACGAACACCGGGGACCGGCGGGGCAGCCTGTTCGTCTACCGGCACGTGAACACCGACGCCCGGTTCTACGGCGCCGAGGCCGCGGCCCGCTGGGCGGCCGTGGGGCCGCTGGTGCTGGACGGGAAGGCGTCGTGGGTCCGGGCCCACAACCTGGCGCTGGACGAGCCGCTGCCACTGATCCCGCCGGTGAACGGGAGCCTGACGGTCCGCTGGGAGCGGGAGGGCTGGTTCGCCGAGCTCGGCTGGCGGTGGGCCCTCGCCCAGGAGCGGGTGCCGACCCGGCCTGAGCTCCCCGCCGGCGTGCCGGGCTACTGCGACGAGGTCGCCCCCGGCGACCCGTGCCGCCCGACCCCCGGCGACTACCTGGCCACCGACGGCTACGGCCTCCTCAACGGCGGCCTCGGCTACCGGTGGTTCCCCGGCGGGCAGGTCCATTCGGTCACGCTCCGCGGCGAGAACCTGACCGACACGCTGTACCGGAACCACCTGAGCCGCATCAAGGAGCTGAG
>JAWVYT010000225.1:0-4738 GCA_033722595.1 Longimicrobiales bacterium | reverse complement strand
GCTGCCCACGTAGCTCTCGAAGATGTCGGCGCCCATCCCGGCGACGTCGCCCACGTTGTCGCCCACGTTGTCCGCGATGGTCGCCGGGTTGCGCGGGTCATCCTCGGGGATCCCCGCTTCGACCTTGCCGACCAGGTCCGCACCCACGTCGGCGGCCTTCGTGTAGATCCCGCCGCCCACGCGGGCGAACAGCGCGATCGAGCTGGCGCCCATGGCGTAGCCGCTGATGACCTCCGCGAAGAACCGGAAATCGAGGTCCGTGATCGCCGCGGAGCCCATGAGCCAGTACCACAGCCCCACGCCCACCAGGCCCAGTGCGCCCACGGAGAGGCCCATGACGGCACCGCCGAAGAAGGAGACCCGCAGCGCCTTGCCCTGCCCCGTCTCCGACGCGGCCGCCGACGTGCGCACGTTCGCCCGCGTCGCCGCCTTCATCCCGAAGAAGCCGGCCAGCACCGAGCTCAGCGCGCCCGTGATGTACGCCAGCGACGTGTACATCCCGATGGCCAGCCACAGCAGCACGGCCACCAGCGCCACGAACACCGCCAGGACCGAGTACTCCCGGCGCAGGAACGCCATGGCACCGGCGTGGATCTGGTCCGAGAGGTCCCGCATCAGGTCCGTCCCCACGGACTGCCCGCGCACGTAGAAGTACAAGCCCAGTGCGACCAGCAGACCCACGAGCCCCAGCAACGGCGCCCACTGCGTCCACGCTACCAATTCCGTCACCCATGCCTCCGTTGTTTCATCGATTGTAGCGGCTCATGGCCGCTTCCATGCCTTCGTCCATCCAGACCCGGACCGCGTCGACCAGCTCCGGGAGGAGCGCGATCACGGCCTCCTCGTCCGCCGGCTCGAAGTCCGAGAGGACCCACTCCGCCGCGTCCGCCCCGGCCGGCGGCGCACCCACGCCGATCCGCAGCCGCGGGTAGTCCTGCGTCCCCAGCACGGCCTGCACCGACTTGAGACCGTTGTGGCCGCCAGTGCCGCCCGAAGGACGCAATCTGACCCGTCCGACGTCCAGCGCCATGTCGTCGACCACCACCAGCAGGTCCTCTGTGATATCGAAGTCGGGAATGTCGTGCAGCGGCGCCAGGGCCGCGCCACTCCGATTCATATAGGTGAGGGGCTTCAGCAGCAGGACCGTCTCCCCGCCGACGTCGCCCCGGGCCGTAAGGGCGGGCCCGCTCCTTCGGAACGGGCCCAGGCCCCAGTCACTGCTCAACCGATCGACGAGCCACCAGCCCACGTTGTGCCGGGTAGCGTCGTACTCCGGGCCGGGGTTGCCCAGCCCGCAGATGACCTTCACCTACGCTTCTTCGGTATCTTCTTCCGCCTCGGCCTCGGCCTCCTCGCCGGCCTCGGCCGCGGGCTCCTCGCCCTCCTCGCCAGCCTCGAGCTCCTCGCCCTCCTCGCCGATGAGCTCCGGCTCCTCGACCTCTTCCTCTTCTTCCGGCAGCTCCAGGATCGTCGGGGCCGCCACCGTGCAGACCGTCCGCTCCGGGTCGACGTGGAGCTCCACGCCCTCCGGCACGACCAGGTCGGAGATGTGGATCGAGTCGCCGATCAGCAGCTCGCTGACGTCGACCTCGAAGTCCTCGGGGATCGCCTCGACCGCGCACTCCAGCTCGACGACGTGCATCACCTGCTGCAGCACGCCGCCCTCACGGACACCCTCGGGCGTGCCGCTCAGGTTGATCGGCACCTCGATGGTGACCCGCTCACCGGCGTGGATCTGCTGGAAGTCCACGTGCAGGACCTCCGGCTTGTAGGGGTGCTGCTGCACCTCCACCACCAGCGTCTGGACCGCTCCGCCATCGCCCTCGATCTCGAGATCGATCAGCGTGGTGTCCAGCGAGTGCTCCTTCACGAGCAACTGGAAATCGTGGGCGTCCAGAGTGAGGGGACGCGTCTCCTCGCCGCGACCGTACACGACCGCCGGGATCTTGCCATCGCGGCGCATGCGACGCGCGGCTCCCTTCCCCGTCGTCTCCCGCATCTCCGCCTTCAGCTTCGCCTTCTCCGCCATGCTTCCTTCTCCTAATCGAACAGCTGGCTCACGGACTCGTTCGAGTGCGTGTACCGAATCGCTCGGGCCAGCAAGGTTGCCACCGACCGCACCTTCAGCTTGTCGAACCGCTTCTCCTCCGGCACGTGGAGCGTGTTCGTCACGACCACCTCCGTCACCGGCGAGCCCTGCATCCGGCTCACCGCCGGTCCCGACAGGAGCGGGTGCGTGGCCGCCACGTAGATGTCGGCCGCGCCCCGCTGCTTCAGCGCCAGGACCACGCTCTCCATGGTCCCGGCCGTGTCGATCATGTCGTCCACGATGATACAGTTCCGACCCTCGACCTCGCCGACCACCGTCAGCACCTCGGCCACGTTGTGGGCCGGCCGGCGCTTGTCGATGATCGCGAACGCCGCGTCGATCCGCCGCGCGAAGCCGCGGGCCATCTTGGCCGCGCCCACGTCCGGCGATACCACCGTCACGTTCTCGAGCCCCTTCTCCTCGAAGTAGCTCGTCAGCACCGGCGCCGCGTACAGATGGTCCACCGGCACGTCGAAGAACCCCTGCAGCTGGTGCGTGTGGAAATCGATCCCCAGCACCCGGTCCGCGCCGGCCGCGACCATCACGTTGGCCAGCAGCTTCGCGCCGATGGCCACGCGCGGCTGGTCCTTGCGGTCCTGGCGCGCGTATCCGTAATACGGCATCACGGCCGTCACCCGCGCCGCCGACGCCCGCTTCGCCGCGTCGGTCAGCAGCAGCAGCTCCATGATGTTCCGGGCCGGCGGCGGCGTCGGCTGGATGATGAAGACATCCCGTCCCCGCGCGTTCTCGTTCAGTCGGACGAAGATCTCTCCGTCCGCGAACTCCGAGACCGTCGTGTCACTCAGCGACATCTCGAGGACGCTCGCGATCTCCTCGGCGAGCGGCCGGTTGGCCGTCCCCGAAAGGAGCATCATGGGACCGTGGAAATTGTCTACAGCCATCCGCGTCGGCGTTCGTCGGCCAAAATGCTACAGCCTCGAAAGGTATGGACAAGCCGATTTTGGGTCAACACCGGGCGTCACGGCCTCCGCTACGGCACGACGACCCCGCCAATCCCGTGTTCGCGGAGCAGACTGTTGAACGCCGGGACGCCGGTCTCGAGGAGCTCGGCCAGCCCGTCCAGGTGGGGCGCCGCCTCGGCCTGGAGGTCGTCCCAGCGCTCGTAGGAGCCGGCCGTGGGCCGGCCGTACGCCGCGTTCACGTGGCCGTAGAGGTACACCAGCTGGTTGTCGAGCTTGGGCGGGAAGTTCAAGGGGTCCTGCCCGGCTTCGTTGCGCGTCTGGATCAGCGCTTCCTCGATCTCCGTCAGCCGGTCGGCCAGGCTGTCGGCGCGGGCGCGCACCGCCCCGGAGACCGCGGCGTCCACCCGCTCGATTTCGCCGATCCGGTCGGCGATCCCGGTGGCCTGCTCCCGAACGGAGCGGATCCGTCCGATGGCGTCGTGGACCGCCGTGATCTCGTCCCGGATGGCCAGCGTCAGCCGGAACCGCTCCTCCAGCGCGTCGGGATCCAGCTCGACGCGCGGATCGGCACGCAGCTCGAGAGTCCGCTCGTGCACGTCATCGCCGGCGGTGAGCCGAATCGTGTATCGACCCGGCTGCGCCCACATCCCGCCCGTGTATCCGAGCGACATGATGGACCCTTCGATGATGTCGGGTCCCGGTGCCTGCAGGTCCCAGACGAACCGATTGATCCCCGGCTCCGCGTCCAGGTCCTCGACGTCCCCTGTCCAGATCGCACCGGGCTCCGGGTCGGACACGCTGTCCGGCTCCGTCGCGAAGACGCGGACGGGGTCGCCAGCCGCGTTCCGGATCTCGAGCCGTAGGCCGTCGGCCTCCGCCATGGCCTCGCTCAGCCCGAAGTGGACGATGGCGCCGGCCGGGGCGCGGTCGGGCGCCCGGTCGCCGCCGAAGCCGCGCAAGTTGAGCTGGTAGGCGGGTCGGGGCTGGAAGAGGTGCATCCCGCCATTGTCGAGCGCGGTCTCGATGGCCGCGCGCATCTCACGGACGGGCGAGAGGTCGTCGAGGATCCAGAAGCTCCGTCCCTGGGTGGCCACCACGAGGTCGCCGCGGTGCACGGCGAGGTCGGTGATCGGCGTGACCGGGAGGTTCTGCCGGAACGACTGCCAGCGTCGGCCGTCGTCGAAGGAGACGAACAGGCCGAACTCCGTCCCCGCGTACAGGAGCCCTTCCCGCTCCGGATCCTCGCGCACCACTCGCGCGGGGTGATCGTCCGGGATCCCGTTGCGGCCGTCGGTGAGGAGGCGCCAGCTGCCGCCCCAGTCGTCGGTCCGGAAGATGTACGGGCGCCAGTCGTCCTCCCGGTATCGGTAGACGGCCATGTAGGCCCGGCCCGGCCGGTGTGAAGACGGCTCGATCATGTTGACGGTCCCGCCCTCCGGCATCGCCCGGGGCGTGATCTCCGTCCAGCTCGCGCCATCGTCCCGGCTGATGTGGACGAGCCCGTCATCGCTCCCGACCCAGATCTCGCCGGCGGTCAGCGGGGACTCGGCCAGCGCGAAGATGGTGTTGTAGACCTCGACACCCGTGTGGTCGTGCTGGAGCGGCCCGCCCGGCAGCTCCTGCTGCCATTCCTGGTCGGTCGTGAGGTCGCCGCTGAGCGTCTCCCACGTCATCCCGCCGTCGGTGGTCCGATGCACGTAGTTCGATGCGTGGTAGACCACGTCCG
>JAWVYT010000224.1:0-4740 GCA_033722595.1 Longimicrobiales bacterium | reverse complement strand
CTCGTCGGGCTCCTTCTTCGGGCTGATCAGCGTCATGGCGGTGAGGATCGCCAGCACGATGAAGAACGCGACGGCCATCCGGTCCAGGAACGCCAGGCTCGGCAGCGCCACCTTCAGCCCGCCGAAGACCACCGGGCAGGTCAGGAGCCCGATGGCGCCGGCCCACCGGTTGGCCCGGGGCACGAAGAAGCCGAAGAGGAACACGGCCAGGATCCCCGGCGAGATGAAGCCCTGGAACTCCTGGATGAAGGTGAAGATCCCGCCGAACTTCGGGTCGCCCAGGAGCGGCGCCACCAGGCACCCGATGGCGGCGAAGATGGCGACCGTGGTCCGGCCGGTCAGGACCAGCCCGAGCTCCGAGGACTCGGGCTTGATGTACCGTTTCCACAGGTCCATGGTGAAGATCGTGGACGCGGCGTTCAGCATCGACGCCAGCGAGCTGACCACCGCGCCGAGCAGCGCGGCCAGGATGAAGCCCTGGAGCCCGACCCCCGTGGGCACGACCCGGCCGATGAGGAGCGGGAGGGCGGTGTCGTACTTGTAGCCGACCAGCCGGACGTGCTCCACGTCCCGGCCGGCCTCCTCGCGCACCTCGGCGTTGAACGCCTCCAGCGCCTGGGCCCGGCTCGGGTTCGCCTCCGCGTACGCCTGGTCGAAGTCGAAGATCACGGGCGGCGCGAACGGGTCCTGCTGGATCTGCTCGAACCGCTCCCACGCCCGCTGGTTGCCCTGCGCGATCTGTGGGTCGCGGGCCGCCTCCGCCGCCATCTCGTCGCTGAACAGGTTGAACGCGGCGATCCCCGGCAGCACGATCACGAACGGGATCAGCAGCTTCAGCCCCGCGGCGAACACGGTCCCCTTCTGCCCCTCCGCCAGGGAGTGGGCACCCAGCGTCCGCTGGATGATGTACTGGTTCAGCCCCCAGTAGTAGAAGTTCGGGATCCACAGTCCCACCACCAGCGCCGTCCACGGCAGCACCAGGTCCCACGACGGGAGCACCATGTGGAGCTTGTCCGAGTTCAGCTCCATGAGCTTCGTCCACCCGCTGGCGTCGTCAGCGACGCCGCTCACGGCCGCCGTGTAGGTCAGCTCGTCCACGGGCGTGTCGCCCAGCATCCGGAGCACCAGGACCAGGATCAGGCCGCCGGCGAGGATCAGCGCGGAGCCCTGGATCAGGTCGGCCCACGCCACCGCCTTCAGCCCGCCGCTCACCACGTAGACCGCGGCGATGAGCCCGATGATCCACGCCGCGATGGTCAGCCCCACACCCGGGAAGAGCGTGCTCAGCGTCAGCGCGCCCGAGTAGATCACGGCGGAGATGGTGACGCCCACGTACATGATCATGGTGAAGACGGCCATGATCAGCCGGGCCTGGTCGTTGAACCGGACCCGGAGGAACTCGGGCGCGGTGTACACGCCGCTGCGGAGGAACTTCGGCAGGAAGAAGAACGCCACCACCACCAGGGTGATGGCCGCCATCCACTCGTAGCTGGCGATGGCCAACCCCACGTAGTCCGCCGCCTGTCCCGACATCCCGACGAACTGCTCCGTGGAGATGTTGGCCGCGATGAGCGAGAACCCGATGAGCCACCACTGCAGCCCCCGGCCGGCCAGGAAGTACGACTCGCTGTCCTTCTCGTCCCGGCTCTTGGCCAGACCGATGGTGATCACGGTCAGGACGAACAGGATGAAGATGGTGATGTCGACTGTCGATAGATTGATCACGGGCGTCTCACCAGATGGGTCGGTGGGCGGTCACGGTTCGAACGCCCACAATGTATGGGCCGGATCGGCACACTGACAGGGACCACGGATCGAAAGGAGGGAGGCAGCGCGTGAGCATCCACCACGAGGCCCGGCCCGGCCGGGTCCGGCTCCAGGTCGCCGACCTGGATCGATCGCTCGACTACTACCGGCAGGTGCTGGGTCTCGATGTCCTCGAGGACGACGGCGCCCGCACCCTCCTCGGCGTCACGGAGACCGCGGAGCCGCTGGTCGAGCTCCACGAGCGACCGGGGGCCGCGGCCGTTCCGCCGCGGGGCCGGCTGGGGCTGTTCCACTTCGCCATCCTGCTCCCGGACCGGCGAGAGCTGGGCGCTTTCCTGCGCCACCTCTCGGACGCGGGCGTCGCCATCGGCGCGTCGGACCACCGGGTCAGCGAGGCGCTCTACCTGCGGGACCCCGACGGGCTCGGCATCGAAGTGTACGCGGACCGCCCCCGCCAGGAGTGGCGGTATCGCGGAGAGGAGCTCGTGATGACCACCGAGCCGCTGGACCGCCAGGGGCTGCTGGACGCGGCCGCGGACCGGGAGTGGGCTGGCGTCCCGGCGGAGACCACCATGGGGCACGTCCATCTGCACGTCGGCGACCTCGACGAGGCCGACGCCTTCTATCACGGGGCCGTGGGCCTCGAGCCCACCGTCTGGAGCTACCCCGGCGCGCTGTTCCTGTCCGCGGGCGGATACCACCACCACCTGGGACTCAACACCTGGGCGGCGGGCGCTCCACCGGCCCGTCAGGACGAGGCCCGGCTCCTGGACTGGACGCTCGTGCTCCCGTCCCCGGAGGCCGTGGAGCGCACGCGCGAGCGGGCGGAGGCGGCCGGCCGCGGCGTGTCTGGCGATGCCGAAACCGCGATCCTCGAGGACCCCTGGGGCACCCGACTGAGGGTCACGGTCGAGCCCTGACGGCGAGGCCGAGCCCGACCCTGCGGGCGGGGAACGACGTCACGGATGGCGACGTGCTCGGAATGCACGCGGCCGCCACCGCGATTTCGACTCGCTCAGGGCCGTGCCGGCCTCAGCCCGCCTCTTCGCTCCGGGTCTCCACGGCGCCCGACGGGCTCTCGATGACGAACACGACCCGCCGGTTCAGCTCCGCGCCCGGATCGTCGTGCGCGGCGCCGTCGACCACCTGGCGGTCCTCGCCGTAGCTCACGGCCCGCAGCCGGGCCTGGATCCCGATCTCGACCAGCCGGTCCCGCACGGCCTCGGCCCGGCGCTGGCCCAGCGCCTGGTTGTACGCGGCCGGGCCCGCGGGGTCCGCGAAGCCCTCCACCGTCACTACCGCGCCGGTGTAGTGCTCGTTCACCACCGCTGCGAACCGCTCCAGCACCGTGTGGTCGCGCTGCCGGACCTCCGCCTCGTCGAACGCGAAGTGGACGGGGAGCACGAACTGGAGCCCCTCGGCCACGGCCTCGATCCGGGCGTCGAAGTCGGAGCGCAGCTCCTGCAGGTCGCTCCGCAGCTGGTCCAGCCGGTCCGCCAGCTCCTCATCGGCCGCCATCCGTGCCGAGCGCTCCTCGTCGAGCGCCTCCTCGAGCGCGGCCTGGCGCTGGTCCATGGCGTCCTCGATGTCGCCCCTCGTGGCGCAGCCGCCCAGGACGAACGAGCCGAGCAGGATGAACGCGGCGGTCCTCGTCGTGTGACGCATACTGACAGTCCTCGTTGTATGGGTCTCGTGGTGAGCCGTCGGCCACTCTGGACGGCCGACCCTCATGGTTGCAAGATCGTTGCCTGCGGGGTCAGCCCGTCAGCCGACCATGATCCGATCCGCGTAGCACCAGCGCCAGTCCTCGCCCGGCTCGAACGACTCTACGATCGGGTGACCCGTCGCGTCGAAGTGTTTGCTGGCGTGCCGGTTCGGAGACGAGTCGCAGCACCCCACGTGGCCGCAGGTCAGGCACAGCCGGAGGTGGACCCAGCGGTCCCCGAGCTCCAGGCACTCCTCGCACCCGTCCGGCGTACGGGGCTCCACGTCGCGGATCCGGTCCCTGTGCGTGCACCGTGTCACGGGGCCCTCGCCTCAGGCCCCGCCCAGGAGCCACTGTCCGAGGGTGCCCAGCGCCGACATCATGAGCGCACCGCCCAGCGCCCAGCCGAAGCTGTCGATGGTCAGGTGATCCGTCAGCTTGTCGGTGATCACCAGGATGATGGCGTTGACCACCCACCGCGTCACGAACGCGAACAGCAGCGCCAGACCCAGCGTCGCGATGGTGAGCACCGCGAAGAAGATCCACCCCAGCAGGAAATTCAGCACCCCGAACAGCGCCGCCACCAGGACGGCGCTTCCGAAGCCCTTGATGTGGAACCCCGGCAGCACCACCGCGGTGACCCACACCGCGAACGCCAGGATCGCCCAGGAAAGTAGAATGCTCATGGCTGCACCAGTCTCCCGCGTTGAGGGAACCCGTTCCCGGGACCCAAGCTAATGACCTGCGTGGGCCGGGGACCAGTCCGTGGGGGCAGTCGCTAGGACCCCAACCGGTCGGCGTCCCGCACCCCGGTCAGCAGCTCCGGGTCGAGGGCGGGCCCGTCCGGGTCGCCGTGGAGCACCGACACGTCGCCCGTGCTCTCCATCACCACCGCCCGGATCTGATCCGGCCGCAGTACGTTGGCTTCCCGGAGCTTCGCCCGCAGGTCCGCCGGTGTGAGCCCCGCCCGGTCGAGGTTCCCGTAGAGCACCTCGGGGCCCGCCATCAGGAGGATCGGCTCGTTGTCGATCAGCGTGGCCACCAGCTCGAACCTGCGACGCAGCGCCGATGCCCCGGCCTGGAGCCCGTAGAGCGCGGCCAGCGCGATCATCCCCTGCACCAGCGGCGGCTCCCGGTTCAGCAGCGTTCCCGCCAGCACGGTGCCCATCCCCACGGTGATCGCGAAGTCGAAGCTCGAGATCTTCGAGAAGCTCCGGAGCCCGGCCAGACGGGTGTAGAGGATGAGCGTCCCATAGATGCCGACCGCG
>JAWVYT010000223.1:0-4742 GCA_033722595.1 Longimicrobiales bacterium | reverse complement strand
TCTCTCCCACGCAGGCCCGGACGCCCGCCGACGCCGAATCCGGATTCGGGGTGTACCGCGGGTACTCTTCGCCCCGGTACGGGGAGTGGGATCGGTCGTCGCTGTACGTACCGATGTCGGACGGCACCCGCCTGGCGGTCGACGTCATCCGCCCTGCCGTCGTTGGCGAGCCGGTGGCCGCGCCCCTCCCCACCGTCTGGATCCTCACGCGCTACCAACGGGCGAGCATCCGTGGTGGGGAGGTGTCCAGCGTGGTGGACCGCTCGTCGTTGCTAGGCGATCTCGTACGCCACGGCTACAACGTGGTAGTGGTGGACACGCGGGGAAGCGGCGCTTCTTTCGGCTACGAGCCGGCGCCCCATTCGCTCCAGGAACGGGGTCACGCCCGCGAGATCACGGACTGGATCGCCGCGCAGCCGTGGAGCGATGGACACGTGGGGATGTACGGGTTCTCCCACAGTGCCCATATGGCCTATCTCGCCGCCTCCCAGCCCTCCTCCCATCTCGACGCCGTCTTTTCCAGCATGGGTGTGTTCGACTTCTACGACCTGCTGCACCCCGGCGGAGTCTACCGTGAGCCGCTGATGCAGATGTGGGGTGACTACGTCCGCGGGTTGGACACGGAGGGCGCAGCCCCGGTGGACGCCGACCCGGAGGGCGAGCTGCGCGCGGCCGCGGTCGCCGAGCACGACAGGACATCGCACGTGGTGGATGTCTTCCGGGCGTACCCGTTCCGTGACAGTCGCGTCGATGGCGCCGGCATATGGCGGGAAAACAACCCGGCGGCGCACCTCGCGGGCATGCGGGAGCATGCCGTGCCCATCTATCACTGGAGTGGCTGGCTGGACCTGTACGTGGCCGACGCGATCCGCTGGCTGGCGAACCTGGCGGGACCCCAGAAGCTGGTCATCGGGCCGTGGGCCCACGCCAGCACCGACTCCACCCGCCGGGCCGAGCGGCTCGCCCTCCAGCGCACCGAGATGCTCCGCTGGTTCGACCGTTGGCTCAAGGGGGTCGACAACGGCGTCGATCGTGAGCCGCCCCTCCACTACGCCGTGCTCGAGGAGCCGCACGACTGGGTCTGGCGGGAGGCGCCGGGTTGGTCCGAGCCGACAGCCAAGCGAACCCTTTACCTGGGTCCCGGGCGCACGGGCACGGTGGAGTCGCACAATGACGGCGTCCTCGCGGGAGCTGCGCCGCCGGCCGACGCCGCGGCGGACCGCTACGCCGTCGACTACACGGCCAGTGCCGGTAGACAATCGCGGTGGTGGTCCGGTTGGGGAGCGGCGGACCTGACGGTAAATGACCGGAAAGGATTGACCTACACGTCGCTGCCGCTCGATCAGGACCTGCTGGTGCGGGGCCACCCCGTGGTGACCCTGTACGTCACGAGCTCCACGCCCGACGCGGACATCTTCGTTTACCTCGAGGAGGTGGACGAGAAGGGCGCCTCGCGCTACGTGACCGAGGGCACACTTCGGGCGTCGCACCGGGCGCTCCACGATCCTCCGTTCGACAACCTGGGCCTGCCCTGGCACGGCAGCTTCGCGGGCGATGTCGAGCCCATGCCCCCGGGAGAGGTCGTGGCGCTGAAGCTCGTGCTGCTCCCCACGGCCAACGTGTTCGACCGGGGCCACAGGATGCGCCTGACCATCACCGGCGCAGACACCGCGAGCGCGGAGACGCGCGCGCACGACCCGCCCACCGTGGTGCAGGTCCACCGGACGGCTGCGTCCGCCTCCCGGATCGAGCTTCCGGTCGACGTCGGCTGGGAGGCCGAGCGGGCTGTCCGGTCGCTGCTGGAAGCGTTCGATAGCGGTGACACCTCCGGCTTTCCCTCGCTCTTTGCCGCAGACGCGGTCTACGACGACATGCCCAACGCGAGGCGCCTGAGCGGGATCGATGAGATCGCCGGATACGTGGAGCATGTGCACGGGTGGGCCGACAGCGTCTCCATGCGGATCGGGTCGGTTCGGTCGGGTCCCGGGTTCGCTGCAGCCGAGTGGGTGTTCCGGGCCCTCCAGACGGGACCCATGGGCGAGATGGTGCGGGTCCCCACCTGCCGATGGATCGAGATCCCAGGGATCACCACGGTTACCACGCGGGACGGAAAGATCGAGCGGGCCGTCGACTACATCCAGGTGATGCCGTTGATCCTGCAGGTGGGCGGACGGATCGAGCTTCCCGGCGGCACTGTGCTGGAGGGTCCCCGGTACGAAGGGCTGGATCCCACCAGCGGTTGTGGTTCCTGAGAATGCCGCTGCGGCTCGTGTCGGCCGTAGCCAATAGACCTTGTCGCCGCAAAGCGCTTCGACCTCCTGCACGACGGCGTTCGCGTAGATCCGCCGGGACGAGTCGTCATGGCCCGCCGGTGCAGGCCCTTATGGTACTCTGCGTCACCGGCTGCTGGCGTCAGCAGCCGCGAAACCGTCGTATCGGGCTCACGGACCGGGCCCGCTCCGTCAGCGATCCTGCAGCCGCCGAGTCACCGCGCAGCTGCTCGAGCGTCGCGTACTCCTCGAGGAGCATCGCGAAGTCGGGTCCGGACTCCCCCAGCGTCCGAGCGTGCAGGTCGATGGCCGCGCGATAGAGGCTGTCGGCCCTTTCCCACCGGCCCGCGTCCCGATGCAGCCCCGCCTGGAGCTGCATGGCCCACACTACATTCTCGGGCCGGTCCGCGCCCACCCTCTGGTACACGGCCAGCGCCGTGTCCAGGGACGCGGCGGCCCGGTCCGTGAGGCCCTGGCGAACCGCCCAGTTGGCCCGATGGAGGTGGGCCATCCCGATGCCCTCGCCGCCGTCGCTCTGACTGGCCCGCGCCGCCGTGAGGGCTCGGTCCAGGAGGGTGTCGGCTTCCGTGTACCGGTCCAGGGCGGTGAGGATCGAGCCCAGGTTCCAGGACGCCTGGGCGGTGGCGAGGTGCTGCGGTCCGAAGACGCCGGATCGGATGTGATAGGCGCGTCGCCAGAGGGCCTCCGCCTCCTCCAGCTCGCCCAGGGAGCACACCGCTCGCGCGAGCTCGTTCACCGCAACGGCCGTCTCGGGATGGTCGGGCCCGAATACCCGCTCGAGGACGGCGAGGCTGCGCCGGTAGCGGGGCGCGGCCTCGGCGTATCGGCCCTGCTTGAAGTACAGGTAGCCGTAGCTGATGAGGCCCATCCCGTACCGCGGGTGGTCCTCGCCCAGGGTCTCCCCGATCAGCGGCACGGCCCGGGACATGTCCCGTTCGGCCCGGGAGAAGTCGTTGATGTCTCGCAGCAGGATCCCGCGGTAGAGCAGGGTAAGGGCATGCTCCTGGCGCGGCGACCGTCCGCCCAGCTCGGCTCTCGGTCGGCCGGGTTCGTCCGCGGCCTCGAGCGCCTGGAGGGCCCGCTCGGTGAGGGCGAGGGCCGAGTCGTACCGCTCCTCGAGGCGCCGTCGCTCGGCCAGAAGGGGGAAGAGGCGGGCGGCCGTCAGGTTGTCCTCGTTTCCGGCCTCATGGAGGATCGTCCGGGCCCGCGCGAGCGCCGCTTCGGCTTCCACGGACCGGTCCAGGCGCAGGAGCGCATCGCCGAGGTCGGTGAGGACGACGGCCAGCTCCGGGTCGTCCGGCCCCACCTCCCGCTCCCGGATCGCGCGGGCCTCCTCGAGGAGCGCCACCGCCTGGTCGAACCGGGCCAGCTCCCGGTAGACCGTTCCCAGCGTGTGCAGCAGCGTGGCCCGGACGGCGGGCTCGTCCTGGAGCGTGGACTCCAGGCGCGGCGCCGCACGGTCCAGCACCTCGAGTACGGTGGTGGAGTCGCCCCGCGCCCGGGCCGGGTCCGCCTCGGAGAAGAGGCTGACGAGGAACTCGGATGTGGCCCGGGCCGTCTCCGCCTCCCTCGAGGCCTGGACGAACCCGACCGTGGCCGACACCGTGCCCACCAGCAGGGCCACCACCACGGCGATCGCAGCGCCCACGGCCACCCGGTTCCGGCGTACGAACTTCCGGAGCCGGTATCCGGTAGCGGGCGGCCGGGCCAGAACCGGCTCCTGCGCCAGGTAGCGCTCCAGGTCCTCGGCCAGCGCCTGCGCCGAGTCGTACCGCCGCGACCGCTCCTTCTCCATGGCCCGTCCGACGATCCAGTCGAGGTCGCCCTGGAGCTGCCGTCTCAGAGCGGAGGGGCTGCTGGCCCGCTCCCGGGCCACCACCGGCAGCTCGTCCCCGAGGCCGGACACGCGTCTGCTGGGGGTGGGCGGGTCCTTGACCAAGACCGACCCCAGGGCGGCCCACCCGCCATAGCTCTCCTCGCCGAAGGGGAGGGCGCCGGTCAGGAGCTCGTACAGGACGGTGCCCAGGGCGTAGATGTCGCTCCGTGTGTCGACGTCCGTCAGCCCCTCGAGCTGCTCCGGACTCATATACGCGGGCGTGCCCAGCGCCTGGCCTGCCTGGGTCAGACGCGTCCACTCCCCTTCGTCGAGCTCCACCGCCTTGGCGACCCCGAAGTCGATGACCTTGCACACGGGTCGGTCCCCGCCGGTGACGAGGATATTCGAGGGCTTCAGGTCCCGGTGGATGACTCCCTTCTGGTGCGCGTGCTGCACGGCGCGGCACACCTGGGTGAAGAGCCGCACCCGGTCGCGCACGCTCATGCGGCGGCGGTCGCAGAACTCGTTGAGCGGCGTGCCGTCCACGTACTCCATGGCGAAGTACGGCCGCCCGTCCTCCGCCACGCCCGCATCGAAGACCCGGGCGATGGACGGGTGGCTCATGACGGCCAGGG
>JAWVYT010000222.1:0-4785 GCA_033722595.1 Longimicrobiales bacterium | reverse complement strand
TCGTCGATCTCGTCGAGGAACCGCTCGTGCATCTTCACGTCGGCCCACGAGTAGAAGAGGAAGCAGTCGGAGACCAGCCCGTCGCGCCCGGCCCGGCCGATCTCCTGGTACCAGCTCTCGGTATCCTTCGGCATGTCCCGGTGGATGATGAACCGGACGTTCGACTTGTCGATCCCCATTCCGAACGCGATGGTGGCGACGATGACGTCCACGTCATCGTTCCGGAACGCCTCCTGGTTCGCGGCCCGCTCCTCGTCGCTCATCCCGGCGTGGTACGGCAGCGCCGCGATCCCGTGCTTCGACAGATACCGGGCGGTGCTCTCCACGCTCTTCCGCGACAGGCAGTAGACGATCCCGGCCTCGCCGAGCCGCTCCCGGACCAGCGCTAGGATTTCCCGCTTCGTGTGCCCGCCCTGCCCCTTCTTCCGGACGTGGATATGCAGGTTCGGGCGGAAGAACGACCCCTTGTACCCTTCGGGCTTCCGCATCCCGAGCTGGCGCAGGATGTCGCGAGCGACCTTCCGGGTGGCGGTGGCCGTAAGCGCCAGGACCGGCGCGTCGAGCTCACGGTTCAGCCCCTTGAGCCGCCGGTAGCTCGGCCGGAAGTCGTGGCCCCACTGGGAGATACAATGGGCCTCGTCGACCACCAGCAGCGAGATCGGCCAGCGCCGGATCTCGTCCCGGAGCGACCCGTCCAGCGCCTCGGGCGCCAGGTAGACCAGCTCGTAGTCGCCCCGCCGGATCGCCCGGATCCGCGCCTTCCGCTCCTCCCACTCGAGCGTGGAGTTGATGGCCGTGGCCCGGAACCCGTACTCGCCCAGCGCGTCGACCTGGTCCTTCATCAGGGAGATCAACGGCGACACCACCAGCACCGTGCCCGGGAGCAGCCGCGCCGGTACCTGGAACGTCAGCGACTTCCCAGCCCCCGTGGGCATGACCGCGATGCAGTCTTTCCCGTCCAGGACGGCGTCGATGACCTCCTCCTGGCCGGGACGGAACGCGTCGTAGCCGAACACGCCCCGGAGCACGCCGTGCGGGTCCTCGGCCTCCGGCGTCGGGTCCTCCGGCGGCCGAGCGGCCGGCGAGGTGGGCGCGGGTCTGGGGCCCGGGTCCTCGTCGGTCGTGGACTCGCCGCTGTCGAACAGGTTCAGGGCTTCGTCGGGCATGCCTCGAAAGTCGGTGTCGGGTCGGGGCAGGAACATAGCGGGACGGGACGCGAAGTACGACCGCCCATAGAGCGGGAATCCGGCCTCGCTCCTATCTTCCTCCCGTGCCCCACGTCCGTCTGGATTTCCCCGACCTTCCCGGCCCTGTGGTCTTCACCGACCCCGTGGAGATCGTGCGCGCGGGCCGTCTCGCGGAGGTGGTACCGGCGCTGGAGGCCGTCCGCGAAGCCGGCGACGGAGGGCTCCACGCCGTGGGGTTCGTCGCGTACGAAGCGGCGCCGGCGCTGGAGCCCGCCATGACCGTCCGGCCGCCGAGCGCTCTCCCCCTGGTCTGGTTCGGTCTGTTCGACGCCGCCGACCCCGGCGACGGGATCGGGCCGGAGCGGGCGGAGAGGGCCGGGATCGAGCCGGCAGCCAGCCGCGGAGGAGGACCGACGGCCGGAGACCATCGGCTGCCCTGGCAGCCGGAGCTCACCCGAGCCGAACACGCCCGCGCGGTCGCCGACATCCGGGAGGCCATCGCCGAGGGACGCACGTACCAGGTGAACCTGACCGCGCGGCTCCGGGCCCCGTTCGACGGCGACCCGGAAGCTCTCTACCACCGACTCCGCCACGCCCAGGGGGCCGGCTGGCACGCGCTGCTGGACACCGGCCGGCACGTCATCGCCTCGGCCTCGCCCGAGCTCTTCTTCGAGACCCGCGGCCGGGCGATCACGACACGGCCCATGAAGGGCACGCGGCCCCGGGGGCGATGGCCTGCAGAGGACCGGGCCCTGGCGGACGCGCTCCGGGCGTCGCCCAAGGACCGGGCGGAGAACCTGATGATCGTCGACCTGATCCGGAATGACCTGGGCCGGGTCTGCCGCCCCGGAGCCGTCCGGGTCCCGGTCCTCTGGGAGGTCGAGGGCTACCGGACCGTCTGGCAGCTCACCTCCACCGTTGCCGGCACGCTCCGCGACGACGTCGGGCTCGTCGACCTCTTCCGCGCCCTCTTTCCCTGCGGCTCTGTCACCGGCGCGCCGAAGATCAGCACCATGGAGGTCATCGCCGGGCTGGAGCGGTCGCCCCGGGAGGTCTACTGCGGCGCCATCGGCTGGGTCCGACCCGGCGGCGACTGCACCTTCAACGTCCCGATCCGGACGGTCTGGGTGGACCGGGGCCGCGACGAGGTCGCGTACGGCGCCGGGGGCGGGATCGTCTGGGACTCGACCCCGGAGGCCGAGTGGGACGAGCTGGTGGCCAAGACCGCCGTCGCCGGCCCACCGTGGCCCGCGTTCCGGCTGCTGGAGACGCTCGCCACACGGGACGGCCGGCCCGTCCGCCTCGATCGGCACCTGGACCGCATGGCCGACTCAGCCCGACGCTTCGACTTCCGGTTCCCGGCAGACGACGTCCGCGCAGCCATACTCCAGGCGGCCGCCCGGGACCCGGAGCCCCGCCGGCTCCGCGTCACGGTGGGACCCGACGGTGATGTGGACA
Organism: Longimicrobiales bacterium; assembly: GCA_033722595.1. GTDB lineage: Bacteria > Gemmatimonadota > Gemmatimonadetes > Longimicrobiales > RSA9 > JAWVYT01. The sequence continues at coordinate 2,140 of JAWVYT010000222.1, read as the reverse complement.
TCGAGTCGCAGCCGCTCCGGTGGACGGGAGCCCCGGCCCCGGACTATGGACGTGCCCCGCCGTCAGACGCCGACCATGTACCGCCGGAAGCCGCCGACTCCAGCTCGCCGACAGCCACCGACCACAGCCCGGCGACAGCTGCCGACCATGAACCGCCAACAGCCGCCGACCATGAACCGCCGACAGCCGCCAACCATGAACCGCCGACAGCCGCCGACTACAGCCCGGACGCCGGGGCCGCGGGTCTGCGGAAGGTCGTGCTCGCCCGCTCACCCGTCGATCCGGCGGACCCCTTCCTCTACCACAAGACCACCCACCGCGACGTCTACGATCGGCACCTCGCCGAGGCGCCAGACGACGCCTTCGACGTGCTGCTCTGGAACGAGGCCGGGGACCTGACCGAGTTCTGCCGGGGGAACGTCGTGGCCGCCATCGACGGCCGACTCGTGACGCCACCGGTCGCAGCAGGACTCCTCGCCGGCTGCCTCCGCGCCGAGCTCCTGGAACGCGACGAGGTCACGGAAACCCCGATCGCGGTCGACGACCTCGCGGACGCCAGCGAGCTCTGGTTCGTCAACAGCGCCCGCGGATGGGTTCGTGTGCGGCTGAGCTGAGGGGCGCGGGGCGGTGGGTCGAGGGGGGCGGCGCGGTGGTCGAGGGGGCGGTTGGTCCAAGGGGGCGGCGCGGCGGTTGAGGGCGCACCGATCCAGGGCGGCGCGGTGTTCGAGGGGGCGGCGCGGCGGTTGAGGGCGCGGTTTCTCAGCGGCCGAGGGCGCGGCGCGGCGGCCGAGGGCGCGGCCCTGCGAGGGGGGGGAAATAGGGCGGACACCGCGCAAGACAGGGGGATAGCGCCCCCCGATCGGGGTCAACACACCAACCTGCGTTGTCCGGGCGCGACGAACGGAGGGTTCGCCCCTCTATCTGGGGCCAACCCTCCACCCGCCAGCGCCAACCCGCCGTGACCGGAGCGTTCACCCCGCTATCTGGGGTCAACGCTCCAACCTATCGTGCCCGGGCCCACGAATGGAGGGTTCGCCCCTCTATCTGGGGTCAACCCTCCACCCGCCAGCGCCAGCCCGCCGCGACCCGGAGCGTTTCCCCCGCTATCTGGGGTCAACCCTCCATCCTATCGTGCCCGGGCGCGACGAACGGAGGGTTCGCCCCTCTATCTGGGGCCAACCCTCCACCCGCCAGCGCCAAACCGCCGCGACCGGAGCGTTCACCCCGCTATCTGGAGTCAACGCTCCATCCTATCGTGCCCGGGCCCACGAATGGAGGGTTCGCCCCTCTATGTGGGCCAACCCTCCACCCGCCAGCGCCAAACCGCCGCGACCGGAGCCTTCACGCCTCCATCCCGCGTCGACATTGATCCGGGGCCCCGGATTCCGAATTCTGCGTCCCAGGGATCGAGGCCCCGAGCCGCGAGCCGCCAGCCCCGAGCCGCGAGCCGCCAGCCCCGAGCCCCGAGCCGCCAGCCCCGAGCCCCGAGCCGCGGCCCCCAACCCCCGAATCCCAATCTCCAATCCCAATCTCCAATCCCAATATTGAATCCCGATATCGAATCCCAATCTCGAATCCCAATCTCGAATCCCAACCTCGAATCCCGATATCGAATCCGACTCCGCACTCCCGAGTCTCGAGCCCCCCAGCCGCGAGCCGCCAACCGCCAGCCCCGCTTCCCGAGCCGCGAGCCACAATCCCCGCGTCCCAAGTCCCGCCGCCAGCCGCCAACCGCCGGCCCCGATCTCCGAGCCGCGAGCCACGACCTGCGGGCCCTACGCCGTATACCCGTCCGCCAGCTCCCGGAACGCCTCCACCTGCTGCGCCTGCCAGGCGCCATCGCGGCCGAGCTCGGCGGCCATGAGCTCGGCGACCCGGGGCGCAACCTCCGCCGCCGCGCGCGCGTCCAGCAGCAGGGCCCGTGTGCGACGGGCCAGGACGTCCTCCACGGTCCGGGCCATCTCGTGCCGGGCCGCCCAGACCACCTCGCCGGCCCGGATCGGGAACGACGGGTGGAGCGGCTCGCCGAAGCCGCTCTCCTCGTCGAAGAGGTCGCGGATGGCGGGCGCGTCGGAGCCGTAGTGCTCGAGCTCGCCGAAGCGGTCGGCGTTGGCGTGGTGGCCGTGCAGCTGCAGCTCTT
>JAWVYT010000221.1:0-4792 GCA_033722595.1 Longimicrobiales bacterium | reverse complement strand
CTCCCGGTTGCACAGGGCCGCTCCCCGCCCGCATCGTGGACATCCACAGCCGTACCGACCCACCTGGTTCCCCGGAGTCCGTCATGACCCGAGTCCCGGTTCGTCCGCGAGCGCGGACCGTCCCTGTCGCGACCCTCCTCGTCCTCCTCCCGCTGGCCGGCTGCGCCACCGCCGGCGCGGCCCCGCCGACGGGGCCCGGCCCGGGGCAGGAGCGGCTGCCGACCATCGCGGCCTACACGTCCGGGATGGATGCCATGTCCGGCTACTTCCCCCTGTACTGGGACGCCGCAAAGGGGCGGCTCCTGCTGGAGGTGGGGCGGTTCGACGAGTCGTTCCTGTACCTGACGTCGCTGGCCACAGGGATCGGATCCAACGAGTTCTTCGCCGACCGGAGCCAGATCGTGGACGAGCAGGTCGCCCGGTTCCGGCGGGTGGGCCCCCGGGTCCTGCTGGAGCTGGAGAACCCACGGTTCCGGGCGGCCACGGACCCGACCGAAGCGCTGGAGCGGTCCGTGACCGAGAGCTTCCCCACGTCGGTGATCGGCGGGTTCGAGGTCGTGGCGGAAGAAGGCGAGCGGGTGCTGGTGGACGCCACGTCGTTCTTCCTCCGGGACGCGGTGGGCGTGGCCGCCTACCTCCGGGGCATCGGTCAGGGCACGTTCCGGCTGGACGGTGACCGGAGCGCCATCCACCTGCCGCGAACGGAGGCGTTCCCAGAGAACACGGAGGTGGAGGCGGCGCTGACGTTCGCCGGCGACGAGCCCGGCGGCGAGGTGCGTCGCCACACGCCGGACGGCCGGTCGCTCACGCTGCGGCAGCACCACTCGCTGGTGAAGCTCCCGGGCCCCGGCTACGAGCCCCGGGGCTTCGACCCCCGGGTCGGGATCTTCAGCGTCTACTTCTACGATTTCGGCAAGTCCTTCGACCAGGATTACGTCACCCGCCTCGCCTCACGCCACCGACTGGTGAAGCGGGACCCGGGCGCGGCCATGAGCGAGCCGGTGGAGCCCATCATCTACTACCTGGACCCGGCGGTGCCGGAGCCGTACCGGTCGGCGTTCAAGGAGGGCGGCCAATGGTGGAACGAGGTGTTCGAGGCCGCCGGGTTCATCGACGCGTTCCGGATCGAGGACATGCCGCCGGACATGGACCCCATGGACGCCCGCTACAACGTGATCCAGTGGGTGCACCGGACCGAGGCCGGGTCGTCGGTCGGGCCGTCGTTCCGGGACCCGCGCACCGGGGAGATCATCAAGGCGGCGGTGCGCATGGACTCCTACCGGTCGCTGGCCAACTACAACACGTACGCGGGACTGGTGGGCGTGGACGGCGACTGGTTCGCCGGGAGCCCGCCGGGGATCACGGGCGAGGAGTACGTCATGGCCCGCCGTCGCCAGCACTCGGCCCACGAGATCGGCCACACGCTGGGGCTGGCCCATAACTTCATCGCCGCGAGCTACGGCCGGGCATCGGTCATGGACTACCCGGTCCCGTTGACCCGGCTGACGGAGGACGGGCTGGACCTGTCGGACGCGTACCGGTCGGGCGCAGGGGCGTACGACACGCTGGCCGTCCGCTACGCCTACCAGCCGGTGCCCGAGGGGGAGACGGAGGCGTCGTTCCTGAACGGGCTGCTGCTGGAGGCCCAGGAGCAGGGCTGGCGGTTCCTGACCAACCCGGACGCGCGGGCGAGCAACGCGTACCCCGCCGGGAGCTGGTGGGTGAACGGTACGGACATGGTGGCGGAGCTGGACCGGGTGCTGGAGGTCCGGTCGTTCGTCATGGACGCCTTCGACGAGCGGGCGATTCGGGAGGGCGAGCCTATGCACAAGCTCTGGCAGCGGTTCGCGCCCGTCTACTTCCACCACCGGGCCACCTACGAGGCGGCCATCAAGACCATCGGCGGCATGGAGTACCGGTACGGCGTCCGCGGTGACCCCGCCCCCGTCACGCGCCTCGTGGGGCCCGACCGGGTCGGCGCAGCGCTGGATGTCCTCACCCGGACCCTGGCGCCCGAGAACCTCGCCATCCCCGAGCGGGTGCTCCAGATGCTGGCGCCGGAGTCCTACGGGTGGGTGGACGGCCGCACCGAGTGGGAGACCGCCGCGGACCCGGCCTTCGACCAGGTCTCCGCCGCCCGAACCCTGGCGTCCGAGGTGGTGGGCGGGATCCTGAACCCGGCGCGGGCCGCACGCGTGGTAGCGTTCCACGCCCGGGACCCGCGCCTGCCGTCCCTCGAGGACGTCATCGCCCGGCTCGTGGACGACGCCTGGGACCGGCCCGCCGCCGAGCGCCAGGCCACGATGGTCCGGGTGGTCCAGCACGTGGTGGCCGACGAGCTCATCGCCCTGGCCGCCAATGACGACGCCACGCCCGAGGCCCGGGCCGCCGCCGAGTGGGGGCTGCGTCGGGTGCTCGGTCGGGCCGCGCGGCCCGCCCACGCCCCCGAGGCCGCCGCCCACCGGCAGCACGTGGCCACGTCCATCAACCGGTTCCTGGAGCGAGGTTGGGGGACCGCAGAGCCGAGCGAGCCGCTGGAGGGGCCGGGTTGGGCCCGGGACGAGCCGGACGGTGTGCGCTGAGCGGCTCCGGCCGCCGATCCAATCTTGACCCATCCATTGCGGCGAGCGCATCGTACACGAGCCGCCACGAGGGGGGCGTTCGTTTCCCGTCCCTCGGAACCCCGGGGTTCTCGTTGCCGCTCTTCCTGGACATCCACCGCAACCTGAAGGACGCCACTCCGGCCAGTATCCGGGCGGGCCACAAGGCCGACCTCGAAGCCCAGGAGGCCCACGGGGCGAGGTATCTGAAGTACTGGTACGACCAGAGCCGCGGCACCGTGGTCTGCCTGATGGAGGCGCCCAGCAAGGAGGCCTGCGAGGCGGTTCACCGTCATGCGCACGGCATGGTAGCGGACGAGATCATCAACGTGGAGAGCGAGATGATCGCGGCCTTCCTGGGGGACGGCACCGTGGACGACCTCGGTGCGGCCGTCGGCTCGGCGGGTGAGCCGATGGCCGCTTTCCGCACCGTCATATTCACGGACATCGTCGGCTCCACGGAGCTGGGCGAAGCGTTGGGGGATGCCGAGCTTCACCGGCTCGTGAAGGCCCACGATCGGCTGACCGGGGAGGTGACCCACCGGCACCACGGGCGCGTCGTCAAGTACACCGGGGATGGCATGCTGGCGTCCTTCTCGGACGCATCGATGGCCGTGACCTGTGCCCAGGACATGCAGCGGGCGTTCGCCGCCCATCGCCAGGCCCATGCCGGGGACCCGCTGCACATCCGGATCGGGATGAGCGCGGGCGAGCCGATCTCGCAGAGCCGGGACCTGTTCGGCTCGGTGGTGAACCTCGCAGCCAGGATCTGCGCCCGGGCCGGCTCCGACGAGATCGTGGTGGCGCCGGTCGTCCACGAGCTCTGTCGGGGCAAAGGGTTCGCGTTCGAAGCGCTGGGCGAAACGGAGCTCAAGGGCTTCGCGGAGACCGTCGCCCTGTATCGGGTGACCTGGGACGGATAAAGGAGTCCACTCGACGGGTCTAGGTACTCCCTTCCGGTAGCGCACGCGTCCCATCCAGCCATTCCCCCGCCCCAACCCGCAGTGAATCGTCCCGGGCATGGCAACCATGCTCGGGCAGGTCCTGATCGATGACGGCGCGGCGTCCGCGGACGCGGTGGACGCGGCTCTCGCGGAGCAGGCGGAGACCCGGGAGCGGATCGGGGCCATCCTGACGCGGGGCGGCGTCGACCCGGAGTCCGTGGCCCGGGCGCTGGCCCGACAGCTCCGGCTGAGCTACGCTCCGCCGCCCCTGGACCCGGACCCGGACGCGGTCAAGCTGCTGGCCCGGGACCACGCCGTTCGCCTGCGCGTGGTCCCGCTGGCGCTGGACGGGCGGACGCTCCGAACCGCCACGGCGGATCCACTGAACGCGACCGCCATCGACGACCTGCAGTTCCGTACTGGTCGGCGGGCCGAGCCGGTGGTGGCCGCGCCGCCGACCATCGACCGGGGGCTGGTCACGGCGTACGGCGACGCCGCGGTCCAGGCGGTCCTCGGCCGGCTGAGGACCAACGGCGGGGCGGGTGCCTTGGAGGTCGAGGACGACACCGAGGAGCTGCGGCAGGCGTCGGAGGCCCCACCCATAATCGCACTGGTGAACCTGATCCTCGACCGGGCCCTGGGTGCCGGCGCCAGCGATGTCCACATCGAGCCGGACCGGGAGCGGGTGGTGGTCCGGGGTCGGGTGGATGGCGTGCTCCAGGAGCTGGCGGAGCTGCCGGCCACGGCCGGCCCGGCGGTGACGTCGCGGGTCAAGATCATGGCCGGGCTCGACATCGCCATCAAGCGGAGGCCCCAGGATGGCCGGAGCGCCGTGACCGTCGACGGCGAGCGGGTCGGGATCCGGGTCAGCACGCTGCCGTCCCAGGGCGGTGAGAAGGTGGTCATGCGGCTGCTGGACCCCCGGACCGCCCGCCGCTCGCTGGACTCGCTGGGGATGCCGCCGGCGATCCGCACGCCGCTGGACGTCGTGCTGGGCCGGGAGCACGGGCTGTTCCTGGTCACGGGCCCCACGGGGAGCGGGAAGACGACCACGCTGTACGCGATCCTCGAATCCCGGGACCGTGAGGCGCGCAACATCATCACGCTCGAGGACCCGGTCGAGTACCGGCTGGACGGGCTGACCCAGGTCCAGGTCCAGCCCCGGGCGGGTCTCACGTTCGCCACCGCGCTCCGGTCCGTGCTCCGCCAGGACCCGGACGTGGTCATGGTGGGCGAGATGCGGGACCG
>JAWVYT010000220.1:0-4802 GCA_033722595.1 Longimicrobiales bacterium | reverse complement strand
CTCGACGGATTCCGGTTCAGACCTGGACGCGCGGCTCAGCCCCACGAGGAACGGGGGCACCAGCGTCAGCACCACCGGCACCGCATACAGGAACTCCCGGGTCAGCGCCGGATACGACGTGCGGGCGATATCCGTGCGGAAACCCAGCTGGTCGAACGGCACGCCGGCCAGGTACAGGTAGCCCGTCCCTCCCGCCTCGTGCTCCCCGTAGATCTCCGATACGTAGCGGTCCGGCTCCGTGTAGATCCGGCGCCGGGCCTCCTCGAGCAGCTCCGCCCGCGGCCCGAACGTCAGGGCTCCGACCGGGCAGTTCTCGACGCACGCGGGCTGCGCCCCTTCCGAGACCCGGTCCTCCCAGCACATCGTGCACTTCTGGATCCGCGGCACCGCGCTGTCGTACTCGAACTTCGGCACATCGAACGGGCACGAGACCATGCAGAAGCGGCAGCCCATGCACCGGTCCTCGGTCCACGCCACCGGCCCCTCCGGCGTCTTGTGCATCGCCCGCGTCAGACACGCCGACGCGCACGCCGGCTGCAGGCAGTGCATGCACTGCCGCTTGACCGAGACCGGGCCGACGTCCGTCTCGTACTCGTTCACCACCGTCCACTGGCGCTCCGACGTCGTACGCTCGACGGACGGGTCCACGTCCTCCTCGTACTCGACCCCGGATCCGGCGTGCGCCTCCGCACACGCCCACTCGCACGTCCGGCAGCCCATGCACAGGGTCGTGTCCACCAGGACCCCCATCGTGGTCGAGGCCATGGCCCCCGCCTCGGCCCGTGCCGGCCGGCTCGACAGGAGCGTCGCCCCTGCCGCAGCGCCCATCGTCTGGATCAGCTCCCGCCGATTCATCGTCGACCCCTCGTCCGCGAGTTCCCCTCTCCCGGCCCCACCGACCGCCCCGTCACGAGCCGCCCCGCCCCGTCACCGAGCGACCGGCCTCGTTGGCCCGGCGCCGCAGCGGAGGGTAGAGGCAGTAGCCCACGAGCACCGCCGCCGTCCCCACCAGCACCACGCCGAGCGCGGCAAAGCGCAGTACGAACGCCACGGCCGCAAGGATCGGCAGGGTCACGACTACCAGGAGCAGCACCCCGCACCACTCGACTCCGGTCCTGAACAGATTCCTCGCGTTCATGGCGCCCTCCGGTTCGCATATCGTTGCCATCCGCGACCGCTTGAGGGGCAAGAGGTGCACCATGCACGGCGGAACCGCGAAAAGACCGGATTCCCCCTCGGAGAAGGCGGAATCCGGGCGCCCGGAAGGGCCGCGGAGCGGGGCTGGAACGGACGTCGGGTGTGGAACTCTTCGACAGTGACTGTCGAAGATCTCAACGCTCGCGCGTCCGGGGACCGGAGGGGGCGTCCACGGGCGAGACGGCCGGATCGGAATCCGGGGCGCCGGCGTCCGAACCGGAGCCGGGAGCCCCCGTGCGGGGCTGCTGGATACCGCGGGCCCGCAGACCCGCGTCGAGGGGGCAGCGGTCGCAGTCGAAGCCGCGGTCGCACAGCCGGTATCGGATCACGCCGGCCCGCATCCATACGCAGGCCTGTTCCGTCCGCTGTCTCAGCATCGCACCTCCCCGCGGAGCGCGGAACGCGGGCGTCGCGGGACACCGGCACCGTGCCGGGCCCACCCTCCATTCAGCAAGGGCAGTACCACACCCGCCTCCTTCAAAACGGCCCCGTGCGACGTATTGATAACCGCCGTTAAGTATCGCATCTTTCAACAGCTATCGGGGCCGCCGCTCGGTGGGACGCGGGCGGCCGGCCATACAGCGAGCCGTTCACGCCGGGGGCAGCCATGCCGACTTGGTTCCAGGCTCGGATCTCCTCTCTGGGCATCCGTCTTCTGGCCCCCCTCTTCCTGGCCATCGCGGCGGTGCTGGTGGTGTACGCCGCCCTGAGCTTCCGCTCGGTGAAGGAGAATTTCCTGGACCTGACGTCGGTGGAGGCGGAGCGTGCGAGCGAGCTGATCCGTCGGGCGACGCACGACGGGATGCTGCTGCACCGGCTGGACGAGGTGCAGGGGATGCTGGAGCGCCTGGCCGAGGGTCCGGAGCTGGCTGCGGTCCGTGTCTACAGCAAGGCCGGCACGGTCGCGCTGTCGAGCGAGCCTCGGGAGGTGGGCCGAGCGGCGGCGGCAGGCGGGCCGTGCACGAGCTGTCACGCCGCCGGCGCTCCGGGGGTTGCAGCGGTGGAGTCGTCGCAGATGGTCCGGCAGGGGAAGTCGGAGGCCCTGCGGCATGTCACCGTGATCGCGAACGAGCCGGGGTGCACGTCTGGCGGGTGTCACGAGGAGGCGGTGGGGCAGTCGATCCTCGGTGTGCTGGAAGTCGAGATGTCGCTGCAGCCGCTGGAGGCCCGTCTGGCGGGGGAGCGTCGGCAGCTGGTCCTGACCACGCTGGCGCTGCTCCTGGTGATCGGCGGGGTGACGGCGGTGATCTTCCGCCGACTGATCTACCGGCCGATCGAGGTGCTCCAGAACGGGGCTCGGAAGATCGCCGACGGGCACCTGGAGACGCGGATCCACGTTCCGGGGGACCACGAGCTGGCCACGCTAGCGGGCGACTTCAACCGGATGGGTGAGGACCTGGAGCGGATGCAGGCGGAGCTGCGGGACTGGTCGGAGACGCTGGAGCACAAGGTGGTGGAGAAGACCTCGGAGCTGCGGGAGGTGCAGGGCCAGGTGCTGCACATGGAGAAGATGGCGTCGCTCGGGAAGCTGTCGGCGACGGTGGCCCACGAGCTCAACAACCCGATCAGCGGGATCCTCACGTACAGCCGTCTCATCGAGCGGGACCTGGTGGACCAGCCGCTGGAGTCGGCGGCCCGGGACGAGCTCGACCGGTACCTGCACCTCGTGCAGCAGGAGTGCGTGCGCTGCGGCACGATCGTGCAGAACCTGATGGCGTTCGCACGCCGGACCAGCACGGAGCTGGAGCCGGTGGACGTGCGGGAGGTCGTGGATCGGAGCGTGATGCTGATCCGGCACCACCTGGAGATCAGCGGGATCGAGCTCCGGACCGCGGTTCTCCTGGACAATTCGCGGTTGATCGCGGACCGGGGCCAGCTCGAGCAGGCGCTGGTCGCGCTGTTCGTGAACGCGGTGGAGGCCATGCCGTGCGGGGGCGAGCTGTCGGTACGGGTGCGCGAGGAAGCGGACGGGGTCGGAATCCACGTCTCGGACACCGGCGTCGGGATGGACCCGGAGGTGCTGGAGCACATCTTCGAGCCGTTCTACTCGACGAAGCAGAACGAGAGCGGGGCCGGGCTGGGGCTCTCGGTGGTGTACGGCATCGTCCACCGGCACGGCGGGACGATCGAGGTGGAGTCCAAGGTGGGGGTCGGGACGACGATCCGGCTCGTCTTCCCGCGGGAGCCACGCTGTGCGGATGACGGCGACGAGGACATGGCGCTGACCGGCCGGCAGCCGGCCGCGGCGTCGGCATAGCGCAGAGGGAGGGAGGAGGACATGACTCCGAGACCTGCACGGATCCTGATCGTGGATGACGAGTTCTCGGTCCGTGACTCGCTGGAGAACTGGTTCCGGAAGGACGGCCACAAGGTCCGCGTGGCCGCCAACGCATCGGAAGCGCTGGACGCCCTGGAGGAGGACCGCTTCGATGTGGCCATCGTGGACATCAAGATGCCGGGCGTGGACGGTGTGGAGCTGCAGGACCGGATGCGGCGGATCGACCCGGAGATGGCGGTGATCATGATCACTGCGTTCGCCTCGGTGGAGACGGCAGTCGAGACGCTCAAGAACGGCGCGTTCGACTACGTGGTGAAGCCCATCGAGCCGGCCGAGCTGAGCCACCTCGTGCGACGGGCCCTCGAGCAGCGGCGTCTGAGCGAGGAGAACACGCAGATGCGGAGCACGATCGACGAGTTCGTCGCCGGCACCGAGATCGTGGGCGATAGCCCGCCGATGCGGAAGGTCCTCGAGCTGGCCGAATACGTCGCGAAGACGGACGCGACCGTGCTGATCCGCGGCGAGAGCGGGACGGGCAAGGAGCTGGTGGCCCAGGCGATCCACGCCAACAGCCCGAGGCGTTACGCGCCCATCATCACGGTCAACTGCGGGGGGCTGCCGGAGACGCTGCTGGAGAGCGAGCTCTACGGGCACGAGAAGGGCGCGTTCACGGGCGCGCATCACCGCCGCAAGGGCCGCCTGGAGCTCGCGGACGGCGGCACCCTGTTCCTGGACGAGGTGGGGTCGATCAGCATCAAGACGCAGCTGGACCTGCTCCGGGTCCTGGACACGAAGGAGTTCACCCGCGTCGGCGGCGCGGAGCGGGTCGAGGTCGATTTCCGAACGATCTGCGCCACCAACGAGAACCTGGAGGAGGCCATCGCCGAGGGCCGGTTCCGCGAGGACTTCTTCTACCGCATCAACGTGTTCACGATCGAGGTGCCACCCCTGCGCGCGCGTCGGTCGGACGTGCCGCTCCTGGCGGAGCACTTCGTCCGCCGGTTCGGCAAGCAGATGGACACGCGGGTGAAGGGCATCAGCCGACCGGCCATGGCCATGCTCGAGGCCCACGACTGGCCGGGCAACGTGCGGGAGCTGGCCAACGCGATCGAGCGCGCCATGGTGATCGGCCAAGCCGAGGAGATCCAGCCCGAGGACCTGCCGCTGTCGCGCCGGATCGGGAACGGTCGCCACCCATCTTCGGCTCTGTCCGAGATCGAGAAGCGACACATCGTGTCCGTGCTCGAGAGCACCGACTGGAACATCACCCGGGCGGCCGAGAAGCTGGAGATCGACCGGGCCACGGTCTACAACAAGATCAAGAAGT
>JAWVYT010000219.1:0-4847 GCA_033722595.1 Longimicrobiales bacterium | reverse complement strand
GATCGCCGCGTTCGTCCGGGAGCTCGAGCCCGACACGGACTTCGTGCCCCGGTGAGACGACTGATCGACATCTCCCAGCCGCTGGGTCCGGACACGGCCGTCTGGCCAGGCGACCGCCCGGTCCGACTCGCGTGGACCCTGCGGCGGGCGGCGGGCGATGCGGTGGACGCGGCCGCGGTGTCCCTCAGCGTGCACGCCGGGACCCACGTGGACGGCCCGATGCACACCGGCGACGGGCCCGGCGCCGGCGCGCTGTCGGCCTCCGCCAGCCTCAGCGGCAGCCCGATGAACGTGTAGCGTCCCGGTACTACACCGGAGAGGACGAGGTTTTCCACGTTCGGGATCCCGGCCTCGGCCAGGATCCGGTGCGACGCGAGCGTTTTCGAGTCCACGGCATCGACGGACGGGGCATCGGTACCCACGAGCACGAACCCCCGTTCCACGATCCGATCGGCCAGTGCCGGGGCCAGGGCTGCGAAGGGGTCGGGGAAGGCACGGAAGTCGGCCTCGTCGCGGGTGCGGATCAGGAGCCGGGGCGTCGCCGCCGGGTCCACGCCGTCCAGGACCGTCGGACCCACGAGGGGCGGGTCGCCCGCGGCGTGGGGGCGGCCATCGACCACGACAGCGGGGCCGATGAAGGGCTCGAGCGCCAGGTCGCCGGCGCCGGGTCCGTCGCCCGTGTGCATCGGGCCGTCCACGTGGGTCCCTGCGTGCACGCTGAAGGACACCGCGGCCACATCCACCGCGTCACCCGCCGCGCGGCGGAGGGTCCACTCCAGCCGGACCGGGCGGTCGCCAGGCCAGACGGCCGTGTCCGGACCCAGCGGCTGGGAGATGTCGATCAGCCGGCTCACCGGGGGACGAAGTCCGTGTCGGGCTCGAGGTCACGGACGAACGCGGCGATGAGCCGGGCGGCGTGCTCCAGGTCGCGCTTGCTGACCACCTCGTTCGGCGAGTGCATGTACCGGTTGGGTACCGAGATCAGTCCCGTCGCCACGCCGGACCGGGACAGATAGATGGCGTCGGCGTCCGTGGATGTGTACCGGGCCTGCGCGGCGATGGTGAACGGGATACCCTCGCGCTCCGCCACGTCCACCAGGCGGTCGAACACCACCGGATGGGCGGCCGAGCCCCGGCTCAGGACGGGCCCTCCGCCGAGCTCGTGCTCCCCGAGCTCCTTCTTCTCCAAGCCCGGTGCGTCGGTCGCGAACGTCACGTCCACGACCAGGGCGACCTCCGGCTCCAGGCTGAACGCGCTGGTCCGGGCGCCGCCGCCCGAATAGCCGATCTCCTCCTGCGACGTGGCCACCGCCGACACCTGGGCTCGCGGCGGGTCCGGCGCCAGCATCCGCAGCGCCTCCAGGACCACGAAGGCGCCGATCCGGTTGTCGATCGCCCGGCTGGCGATCAGATCCTCGTCCAGCTCCAGGAGCGGTGCGTCGATGACGGCCGGGTCGCCGACCCGGACCCCGCGTCGCCGCGCCCCCTCGCGGTCGGCGGCGCCGATGTCGATCCATAGGTCCTTGACCTTGGACGCCTTCTCCTTCTCTTCGCTCTTCATCAGGTGGATCGGCTTCTTGCCGATGACCCCCAGGACATCCCCGTCCTGCGCAAGCAGACGGACCCGCTGGCCCACCAGGACCTGAGGGTCCCACCCTCCGATCCCTTCGAAGTAGAGGAAGCCCTCCTCGTCGATGTGGGTGACCATCAGCCCGATCTCATCGATGTGACCCGCAAGCATCACCCGCGGCGAGCCGCCGGCGTTCAGCGTGGCGACCGAGTTGCCGCTGACGTCCGCTGTCACCTCATCGGCGACCCCCTCGGCCTCCTGCCGCCATACCCGGGCCGCACGCGCCTCGAAGCCACTGGGCCCCGGCGCGTCCAGCAGTCGAGTCAGGAACTCCACAGATCTCACATCCACAATTCGCCTCACGTGGTCGTCGGGGGTCCGAAGGCGTTGTAGGATACACGGTCACCGGGCTCGAAGCGAGACCGGGCAGGCAATGCAACGTTCCCGGCCCGGAGTCCGTCACACAGCGTAGCAGACCTCCAGCCAGAGAGCCGAGCCATGAAGACCATGCGTCACAGCCTTCCCTTCGTGATCCTCCTCGCCGCCGCATGTGGCGGGGAGGAGACCCCGCAGCTGCAGGTCCAGCGCGACACGGTCGGCGACACCGTCATCGTGCGGACCGTGTCCGGCAGCGCCTGGGGCACGGACGCGGTGCTGGAGCCCGAGGTCCGGATCGGGGTCTTCGAGGGCGAGGACCACTACATGTTCGGCGATGTCCGGTCCCTGGCCGTGGCGCCGGACGGATCGATCTACGTCATGGACTCCCAGGTACCGGCGCTGCGGAAGTACGCACCCGACGGGTCCTACGTGACCACGTACGGCCGGGAGGGGGAGGGCCCCGGTGAGTACCGGGCACCGGACGGCGGGCTCGCCGTCCTGCCCGATGGCCGGGTCGTGCTCCGGGATCCCCGGAACGCCCGGCTCCAGGTCTACTCCCCGAACGGCGAGCCGTCCGACACCTGGCCGGCCCGCGGGAACTTCTACACCGGGACCCCCCTGGTGGTGGACACCGCGGGGAGAGTCTGGACCCAGATCCTGCTGGATCCCGAGGCCAGCGTCATGGATTGGCAGCCGGGGCTGGTGGCCATCGACCCGGAGACGGGGCAGCCGGTGGACACGATCCCGGCCCCGACCTGGGACTACGAAGAGCTGGAGCTGGTGGCCCAGCGCGTCTCGGAGAACGGGACCAGCACGAGCGTGGACAATGTGCCGTTCAGCCCCTCGGGACACTGGGCCTTCAGCCCCCTCGGCTACATGGTCAGCGGGCTCTCGACCCGGTACGCCATCGAACTGTACCGCCCCGACGGTCCCGTCCTCCGGATCGAGAAGGACCATGAACCGGTGCCCGTGACGCGAGGCGAGAAGGCCAACCGCGAGGACATCACGCGGTGGCACATGCGTCGAACCCAGCCCGACTGGACGTGGAACGGCCCCGGGATCCCCGACGTGAAGCCGCCCTTCCGGGATGTGCTCGTCGGCAGGGACGGGCGCATATGGGTCCTGCTGCACACGCCCGCCGAGGCGATCCCCGACGATCAGCTCGCCGGGGGGGACGAAGGTCCGAACCCGCGGCCGGCCCAGCGATGGCGGGAAGCCGTGGTATTCGACGTCTTCGAGCCCGACGGGACGTACCTGGGCCCGGTCCACGGCCCGCAGGGCATGGTGAGGTACCCCACCCCCATTTTCGATGGGGACCGGGTCTGGGCCGTGGTTCGCGACGAGCTCGATGTCGAGTACGTTGTCCGGTTCCGTATCGGCCGGGGCGGTACGGAGGCCGTATCAGAGTAGTGTCGTGACGACCCGTAACGCCCGGTCCGACAGAGCGTTACGGGCCGTTTCACACGCCGATACGCGGGCCGCTGGCACCCGGCGGTCCGGGTTGGCCCGCGTGGACCGACCGGATCAGCCTCCGCCCGGCGTGACGAACACGGGGACGCCGCCCTCCGTGGGCGCGATGACGAGATTGTTCTCGCCGGACCCGACCTCCATGAGCGCCTCGATGTAGCGCCAGTAGAGGTAGCGCTGTCCGCTCTCGCCGGCCAGCGACTCGGAGATGGTCTGCTGGGCGTCGCGGATCCCCTCGGCCTCCGCCCGGCGCTGGTTCGCCTGCTCCTCGACCACCTGGGTCTGGTACGCCTCGGCCTGGACCTGCTGCTCCCGGGCCAGCTTCTGCTCGATGGCCTGCCGGATCGACGGCGGCGGCTCGATGTCGCGGACGAAGAAGTCGGTGACCTCGATGCCGCGGGGCGTGAGCCGGCTCTCCATGATGGTCTGGATCTGCTCGCCGATCCCGGCTCGCTCGCGGGAGAGGATGTCTGCGGCGGCGATGTTGGCCACGGCGTCGCGGGCGGCCGACCGGTACGTGTTGTAGACGAACTCGTGGACGTCGCCCATGGCGCCCACGGTCAGGTACAGGTTCAGCACGCTGTCGGGCACGAGCCGGTAGCGGTAGGCCGCGTCAATGGCGATGGTCAGCTGGTCACTGGTCAGCGCCGTGAGCCGCTCGCTCTGGCCCTGGTCGGGGAACTGGAGCTCCCGCCGGGGATACGTGGTCCAGTCGCGGAAGATCGCGTGGTAGAGCCCCTGGGCGTAGATTTGGTCCGCCACCTCGCCGGTGATGGCGTTCTTCTTCACCGCCACCTCGTAGCTGTCCACCCGGGTGCAGGCGGTCATCCCCATGGATCCGACCAGGATCAGGCCGACGGCCAGGAACAGGCCGATGCGCAGCTGCTTGGTCACGATATGCCCCCTGTTTTCGTTTGCGAGCCCGTACGAACGTTCCGACGCTAATCTATACGACGCGCCGGCCGTCCGCCTTTACCACTCGCCGCCGACGGAACTCCGCCGGGTCAGCGGGGTCATCATCACACCGGGCACGGGGTGTGCGCCGCACCTGGCTGACCGGAGCCCGTCGGCGGGACCAGCCGACTGCGGGATCGGGCGATGGACGCGAATCGAGCCGTGAGCGACGATGGCAGAGACCGAAACCTATTTCCGACGGGGCCTGGGGCTGAAGAAGGAGGTCCAGCCCGTCCTGAACGCCGAGTACGCCAGCGCACTCGTGGCCCAGATCAAGGCCGACGAGAACAACACCGCCAGGTACGGCGACGTCACGGTGAAGCTGGCCGAGGAGTTCGGGTTCTGCTACGGCGTCGACCGCGCCGTGGACTACGCGTACCAGACCGCCATGAAGTTCCCCGACCGGAAGAAGTACCTGGTCGGCGAGATCATCCACAACCCGCACGTCAACCAGCGGATGCGGGAAATGGGGATCGAG
>JAWVYT010000218.1:0-4855 GCA_033722595.1 Longimicrobiales bacterium | reverse complement strand
GGCCCCGATCCCGAGCCCCGCCACGATGACCACCAGGAGGAGCGACGTCTGGGCCACGTTGATCCCCAGCACCACGGTGGCGAAGAGGAAGATGTACGGCCGGATCCCGTCGACGCCGCTGCTCCACAGGGCGTTGCCCAGGAGCATCCAGCTGACGGCGGGACGGCCCTTCAGCCGGCGCCAGACCTTCAGCACGTCCGACGCGTCGCCCTCGTGGCCCGGCGTCTCGGTCCGTGGAGCGGAGAGGTACGTGATCCCGGTCGTTACCAGGATCAGCGCCGCGGCCGTGATGAACGGGAGCGGCTCCCACAGCGAGAAGAGGAGCCCGCCGGCCACGAGCCCGAACGCGAGCCCCGCGGAGTGCAGCGCGCCCCGGACCCCCTGGACCCGGCCACGTCGCTCGTGGGGGACCTCGTCGACCATGAGCGCCCAGAGCGGGGCGAGGAACCCGTGGAGGGTGAGGAAGAAGATCAGTGCGGCGCCGGCGATGGGCCAGAACCCCGTCAGGAACGGGGCGACGACCACCGACGCCGCCATGAGCGGGGCCGTGAGCAGGAGGAAGAAGGTGCGCCGCCCGAACCGCTTCGCCATCGAACGCGGCAGATGGTCGCTGGCCGCCCCGATCCAGTAGGGGACCAGGATCGCAACGATCCCCTCGCCGCCGATGGCGAACCCGATGAGCGTGGCCGAGTCCGTGTACCGGGCCAGGAGCACCGGGAGCAGCACGACCATCACCGTCTGGCCCGCCGTGGAGCCCAGCGTACCGGCCGTGAGCCCGTACTCCTGGAGCGCCCGCCGGGCGCGGTCGATCTGGTCGCGGCCGCTCACGTCGCCGCCCGCATGGAGGTCCGGACCGCCGCCACGCCACTCACCACGATGACGGCGCCGGCCAGCTGCCCGAGGTTGGGCACCTCGTCGAGCCATGCCCACGCGACCGCGATCGCGCCGAGAGGCACCACGTTCTGGTAGACGGCGGTCCGGGTGTTCCCGATCAGCCGGACGCCGCGATACCAGAGGACCTGGGCCAGGCCGATCCCGAGCACGCCCGCATAGACCACGGCGGCCCACGCCGGCGGCCCGGTGGGCTCCATGCGCCGCAGGTCCGGGAGTCCGATGAGGACGAGCAGCGTCGCGCCGATCCAGAGCGTCCAGACCATGACCGCCAGGGCGCCGTACTTCCGGACCACGTTCCGGGCCCCGACCGTGTAGACGGCCCACAGCACCGCGGACGCCATGACCAGGAGGTCGCCCGCGACGGTCGCCGAGGAGAACGACAGCGGGCCGTCGCCGCTGCCGATGACCAGGGCCACGCCCGCCAGTGTGGCCACGATCCCGGCCGCGGCACGGGTCGGGACCCGCTCGTGGCCCGCAACCCGGCTCAGGAGCGTGGTGAAGACCGGCGCGGTGGCGAGCATGAGCGCGCCGTTGCCCGCCCGGGTGAGGGCCATCCCGTTGATGAAGAAGAGCTGGTAGATCACGTGGCCGAGGACGCCGAGGCCGAGGACCCGACCCAGGTCCGCGCGGTCCGGGACGGGCAGGGGACCGCGCAGGAGCAGCGCCCCGGTGACGAAGGCGGCCGCGAGGGGGAACCGGAGCGCGTTGAACGCGAACGGCGCGAACGCGTCGAGCCCGACCTTCAGCACGGAGAAGTTGACCGACCAGATGCCTACGAGCAGGAGCAGCCCGAGCTCGGCTCGGCGGGCTTCGGGCAGGTCACGGGAACGGGCGCTGGACGGGTTCATGAGGGCGGTAAGATCCCCCGAGGACCCCGGACTCGCAACCCCGTTCGCGCGCTTGCGGGGCGCCCGACGCCCGGGCTAACTTCGCGCGGGCATAAGCGATACCCCCAGCGGGAGCGTGGCATGGTAGCCGCAGTGGTGCTGATCCGGGCCGAGCGGGACGCGATCCCGGGCGCCGCGCGGGAGGTGGCGGCGATCAATGGCGTGGCCGAGGTCTACTCCGTCTCGGGGGAGTGGGACCTGATCGCCATCGTCCGGGTCCCCGAGTGGGAGCAGATCGCGGAAGTGGTCACGGAGCACGTGGCGCGGGTCCAGGGACTGGAGCGGACCGAGACGCTCGTGGCGTTCCGTGTCTACTCGGACCGGGACCTGGACGCCGCATACGAGATGTTCGACTGAGGAGGCTGGATGGCAGGAGCGATGGAGGGGAAGCGGGCCATGGTGTTCGGGCTCGCCAACGAGCGGAGCATCGCCTGGGGGATCAGCGACGCGTTCCACCAGGCGGGAGCCCGGCTCGGGTTCAACTATCTGGGTGAGGCGCTCGAGCGACGGGTCCGCCCGCTGGCCGAGCAGGTGGACGCCGACATCGTGGTGCCGTGCGATGTGACGAAGGACGACCAGATCCGGAACGTCTTCGAGACCATAGAGGAGACGTGGGGCGGGCTGGACGTCCTGGTCCACTCCGTGGCGTTCGCCAACAAGGACGACCTCGCGGGCCGCTTCAGCGATACGTCCCGGGACGGCTACCTGAAGGCCATCGAGGTGAGCGCGTACTCGCTGGTCCACCTGGCCCGCGAGGCCCGGCCGCTCATGCGCGACGGCGGCAGCATCGTGACCATGACGTACTACGGCGCGGAGAAGGTCGTGCCGAACTACAACATCATGGGCGTCGCCAAGGCGACGCTCGAGGCCTCGGTCCGGTACCTGGCCGACGAGCTCGGGCCCGAGGGGATCCGGGTGAACGCCATCAGCGCCGGCGCCGTCAAGACGCTGGCCGCGTCCGGCGTGAAGAACTTCCGCAAGCTCATGAGCATCGGCGAGGAGAAGGCGCCGCTCCGGAGGAACATTACCCAGGAGGAAGTCGGTCAGACGGCCCTCTTCCTCTGCTCCGGCATGGGCTCCGCCGTTACCGGCGAGGTGCTCCACGTGGACGCCGGCTACAACATCCTGGGCTATTGATCAGGGAGCGGTTCGTGCGGCGCTATCAGGACGCCCGGGGACGGGACTGGGACGTGGTGGTCGGACGCGAGTCGTTCGGGGCGCTCTACGCCCTGTTCGTCCCGGCCGGTGAGACGCGCGCCGAAACCCGACAGGCGCTCCTCCAGGAGGACTCGAAGGCCAAGGCGCAGGCCGCGGTCGAGGCCCTGTCGGACGAAGAGATGAACGCGCTGTTCGAGCGATCCGAGCCCAAGAGGCTATGACATGAAGCAGTTCACCGCGGAGGACGGCCGGGAATGGGTGGCCACGGCCCACGAGGAAGACACCCCCCGCCACC
Source organism: Longimicrobiales bacterium (assembly GCA_033722595.1). Lineage (GTDB taxonomy): Bacteria > Gemmatimonadota > Gemmatimonadetes > Longimicrobiales > RSA9 > JAWVYT01. The sequence continues at coordinate 1,621 of JAWVYT010000218.1, read as the reverse complement.
ACGGCCGCTGGTACCTGGTGCTCCACCCCGCCGACAGCGACGAGCCGGCTCTCACGGTGCCGGAGGTCCGGTGGAAGAGCCGCCACACCGCCGAGCGCACCCTGGCGACCATGTCGGACTTCGAGCTCCAGCGACGGCTCCGGATCGCGGCCCGGCGCCACGACGTGCCGGGGATGGACCGCAACCCCTTCGGCGCGTGGAAGGGCGGCGGGCCCGGGGCGAAGGGCGGGACAGAGGCGGGGTGACCGGATCCCCGGCCTACGACGCCGCCGGCCGGCCGAGGAGCGGCCGGGGTCGGTCCGAGCCGGACCGGCATCGGTGGGTCCGGACCGGGATCGCCGGGGGGCGGCCGTGATCGCCGGGATCGGGCTGGACCTGGTGCGGGTGGACCGGATGCGCCGGTTCCACCAGCGATGGGGCCAGCGGGGGCTCGCGCGCGTGTTCACGGCCCGGGAGCTCGACTACTGCCTCGGCCACGTCGACCCCGCTTCTTCGCTCGCCGCGCGCTTCGCCGCCAAGGAGGCGTTCTTCAAGGCCGTGGGGACCGGCTGGGGCGTGGGGGGCGCGCTGGTGGAGGTGGAGGTCCGACGGGGCGCGACAGGCGACCCGGACCTGGCCGTTCGCGGGCGGGCGGCCGAGACGCTCGCCCGGAACGGCGCGCGCCACGTCCACGTCACGCTGACCCACACCGCGGACACGGCCGCGGCAGTGGTGATCCTCGAGCGGTAGGCAGTCTCACCGGAAGAAAACAGAAAGGCCGTCGCCGGTGCTCGACGACGGCCTTTCGCGTCTCACGGGCGAGGCATGGCGCCTCGCCCAGGGGGGAGTCCCTTCACCGTACGGGCGGGCCGCCCGCTTCCGGTCCTAGTACGCGGCCAGGTAGCGGTCGATCTCCCACTCGTGGACCTGCGCAATGTAGTCCGCCCACTCCTGCTCCTTGGCGGCCACGAAGTGCTCGAAGATGTGCTCCCCCAGCGTCTCCTTCATGAGGTCGCTCTTCTTGAACTCCTCGATGGCCTCGCCCAGGTCCTTCGGCAGCTCCTTGATCTTGTGCCGCCGGCGCTGCCGGACGGTGAGGTCCCAGATGTTCTTATCCACCGGGTCCGGCGCCTCCATCTCGTTCCTGATCCCGTCCAGCCCCGCGGCCAGCTGCACCGCCAGCGCCAGGTACGGGTTCGCCGACGGGTCGGGCATCCGGAGCTCCAGACGCGTGCCCTTCCCCCGACGGGCCGGCACGCGGACCATGGGCGACCGGTTCCGGTGCGACCACGCCACGTTCGTCGGAGCCTCGTAGCCCGGCACCAGCCGCTTGTAGCTGTTCACCAGCGGATTCGTCACCGCACAAAACGACCGCGCGTGACCCAGGAGCCCGGCCACGTACTGCCGCATGACCTCGGACAGCCCATCCTCCTTGCTCTCGTCGTAGAAGGCGTTCGCTTCGCCCTTGAAGAGGGACTGGTGGGTGTGCATCCCCGACCCGTTCTGCCCGAAGATCGGCTTCGGCATGAACGTGGCATGCAGTCCGTGTCTGACCGCCATGTTCTTCACCACGAACTTGAACGTGGACAGATGGTCGGCCGTGACCAGCGCGTCCTCGTACTTGAAGTCGATCTCGTGCTGG
>JAWVYT010000217.1:0-4856 GCA_033722595.1 Longimicrobiales bacterium | reverse complement strand
GACCACGCGAAGAACGTGTCGCTGAAGTGGTCCGTCTTGAAGAGATCCTCGGTGTCCGTGCTCGACGTGCCCGCCACCGAAGAGGACGCGGAGAAGTTGGCCACGCCGGCCGTCGCGTCGAGCACCAGCGTGCTCCCGAGCAGCGGGACCGCCATCTCGGGGCCGATCCCGACGTAAAGGGTCGTGTAATCCGTGTTGATGTCCACCTGGATCAGGCATCCGACGGTCTGGCTCAGGCACGCGGTCCGGGTGTCCCGACCGTAGATCGCGGCCCGGAGCTCGCCCCGGAGCCGGAGTCGACGACTGCTGCTCACCGCCAACGCCGCCGAGAGCCCCACACCCAGGCCGGGCCCGGTGGCCAGCTCGCCGAGCGGCTGCGTGTTCAACAGCGCCAGGCTGCCGCTCAGCGGGGACGGCACACGGCTGTCCGGGGCCTGGGCGCTCACGGGTCGGGCGGCCACCATCGTCGCAAGCCCCAACCCAACGATCACTCCGACGCGCGCAAGCGCGTCCGCCGACCTGTTCGATAGCCGCATCCGGGTGCCTCCACGAGCTGGTTCGACCGTCTCCCCGTTTCCTTGACGTACCATGGGCCAGCGCCTAACGTTCCGGCGGACGAAAACACGCGTCCGCAGGGCAGGCCGAAGAACCAGCGACGAAGTGACCTGGGGGAACGTTTGCCCGGGTCGCTTTTTTCGTTCGGTCGGGCGAATCGGCGGCGGACCGGGCCCGACAGGCTTGCAACCGTTGAGATGGAGCACGAGGCAGATGCGAACGCAGGGCACCGTGAAGTGGTTCAACGACGCCAAGGGCTACGGGTTCATCGAGCCGGATGCCGGCGAGAGGGACTGCTTCGTTCATCATTCGTCGATTCAGGGCGAGGGCTTCAAGTCCCTCGATGAGGGCGAGAGAGTGGAGTTCGACATGGTCGAGGGGCAGAAGGGCCCGGCGGCCGAGAACGTCTCCCGCGTCCAGTAGACTCTCAGCGACCGAAACGGAAAGGGTCGCCCCGGGTATGCAGGGGCGGCCCTTTCTTCATTCAGCAACAAAGAGGCGAAATGGCGAAACAGGAAGGAATCGAGATGGAAGGCGTCGTGACCGACGTACTTCCCGACCGCATGTACCGGGTCGAGCTGGAGAACGGCCACGAGGTCCTGGCGTACGCCGCCGGCAAGATGTCGAAGTACAAGATCCGGGTCCTGGAAGGCGACCGGGTCACCCTCGTGCTCTCTCCCTACGACCTGACCCGCGGCCGGATCGTCTACCGGCACAAGTAGCACCCCCTCCCCGGTGACGGGGAACTCCCCTCCGCCTCCGAAACGGGGCGGGGCCCACGCTGCCCGGCGACCGCCAGGCCGGGCCACGATCCGGCCCAACCCGAGGCCGCGGACCCCCGGTCCCGACCCGCCCGCCGACGGCCGACTCCGAGCCCCGGCCCCCTCGCCATCCGGAACCCTCCAACCCCCGCCGTCGACCCCGAAATCGACCTCGAAATCGAACTCGCACTCGAACTCGAAATCGAATCACCCGTCGGGAAACCACCGACCGGTTCCGGGGGATCGTAGGCGTTTGCCCCGCGTGGTGTGGGGCAAACCCTTACGCCGATTTCCCCGGCCGCCCCCACAGGGATTCCCACGTGAGCCCGACAGAGGGACGCGCGCGTAGAGTCCATATTGGTGGCGAAGCTCTTGGGAGACCCACATCCGAGGTCGCTGATGACCACCGTGACGAAGGACCAGAAGAAGGCCGGGCGGAAGCCGCGGATACTGGACGTAGACGAGCACACCGTCGAGATCGTGTCGGATCCCGGCGAGGGCGCGCAGAAGTGCGGGCAGATCTTCGGCTCGGTGTCGGCGAAGATGGGCAACGGCGCGTGGACGGTCGAGCTGATCCCGGCGGAGATCCAGCCGCCGCCGCGGATCCCTGCGGGGGCCAGCGGGAACCGGATCCGGATCGGGCGGGGCCACATCAGCAACTGGGGCGACACGACGGATCTGGCGGTGTGCTTCAACGAGCAGGTGCTGCTGAACCGGCACCGGGTCGACGCGCTGGCGGATAACGCGGTGGTGCTCCTGGAGAGCATGTGGAAGGAGCATCCCAGCGAGGATATCCGGAAGCAGTGGAAGGCGGCGATGAAGGAGATCTCGTCGAAGAACTATCGGGTGATCGAGATCCCGATGGACGAGATCTGCCGGACGGTGGTGGAGGACCCCCGGAAAGGGAAGAACATGTTCGCGCTGGGGATCCTGTCGTGGATCTACGACCGGGATCTCCAGCTGGTGGACGACCAGATCGCGTTCGCTTTCCGGGGCAAGTCGGAAGCGGTCTACGAGAAGAACATCAAGCTGCTGAACCTCGGCTACGAGTGGGCGGCGGAGCACCTGGACTTCCGGGTCGACATAACGCCGGAGCCGCCCGAGGTGCCGATGGTGGTGATGAACGGGAACGAGGCGATCGCGCTGGGCGGTGTGGCCGCCGGGATGGACCTGGCGGCGATGTACCCGATCACGCCGGCCACGTCGGTCAGTCATCAGCTGGGCGAGATGTACGAGCGGTTCGGCGGGGTGCTCCACCAGGCGGAAGACGAGATCGCCGCGGCGGGGGTCGCCATCGGCGCGTCGTACGCCGGGAAGGTGGCGTGGACGATCACGTCGGGTCCCGGCATGGCGCTGAAGACGGAGTTCCTGGGGCTGGCCATCATGACGGAGACGCCGCTGGTCGTGGTGGACGTGCAGCGGGGCGGGCCGAGCACGGGGCTCCCGACGAAGGTGGAGCAGGGCGACCTGCTGGCCGCGATGTTCGGCCAGCCGGGCGACGCGCCCCACGTCGTGATGGCGCCGGCGACCATCGAGGAGTGCTTCCACGCGATGGTCACGGCCCGGCGGATCGCGGAGACGTTCCGGACGGTGGTCATGGTCCTGAGCGACGCGAACCTGGCCACCGGGGTGCAGCCGTTCCCGAAGCCGGACCCGCAGACCAGCTGGATCGCGGGGCCGTTCGATCAGAGCGCGATCCCGGACGGGCTCCGGCCGTACGACTGGGACCCGAAGACGGGGCTGAGCCGCCGGTTCATCCCGGGCCAGCCGAACGGGATGCACACGGTCACGGGCCTCGCCCACGACGAGAACAGCAAGGTGGCGTACGCGGCGGAGATCAACCAGCGCGGCTGCGCCATGCGGAGCCGGAAGCTGGCGGTCCTGCAGCAGGCGCTGAAGACGCCGGAGGTCTACGGCGACGCGGACGGCGGCGACCTGCTCGTGGTGGGCTGGGGGAGCACCATGGGCGCGATCGAGGAGGCGGTGGACCGGGCCCGGAAGGAAGGGCTCAGCGTGTCGTCGCTGCACCTGCGGTTCCTCTCCCCGATGGAGCCGGGCCTCCAGGAGATCTTCGAGAAGTTCGACCGGGTCATGACGGTCGAGATCAACTACAGCGATGACGCCGACGACCCGTACATCACCGAGGAGAACCGCCGCTACGGTCAGCTCGCGTGGCTGCTGCGGGCGAGAACGCTCATCGACATCGACTCGTGGACGCGCGTGATCGGCGAGCCGCTCCGGCCGCGGGTGATCTACGACGCCATGGTGGACCGGCTGGTCCGGGACGGGAAGATCGGATCGAACGGCCGAACCCGGCCGTCGAAAGGAGGTGCAGCATGATCGCGACGTGCTCCCTGCTCCACGCGGGCACGGACGACCGGATCTTCGGGATCCAGGACTACGAGGCCGCCCAGCCGCGGTGGTGCCCCGGCTGCGGCGACATGGCCGTCCTCACGGCGCACCAGAAGCTCCTGACGCAGGAGCAGCTGAAGCCGGAGGAGACGGTGTTCGTGTCGGGCATCGGCTGCTCGAGCCGGTTCCCCCACTACATGCGCACCTACGGGTTCCACGGGGTGCACGGCCGGGCGCTGCCCGTGGCTACGGGGGTCAAGCTGCACCGGCCGGACCTCAACGTGTTCGTCGTCATGGGCGACGGCGACTGCACCTCCATCGGTGCGGGCCACTGGATCCACGCGCTCCGCTACAACATGGACATGGTGGCGGTCATCCTGGACAACAACATCTACGGGCTGACCAAGAAGCAGACGTCGCCCACCACGCCGCAGGGCTACGCGAGCAACACGCAGCCCCGGGGCAGCTACCTGCCGGCGCTGAACCCCATCGAGAGCATGCTGGGGATGACCAACGCCAGCTTCGTGGCCCAGACGGCCGAGTGGATCCCGCAGCACCTGTACGCCACGCTCGAGGCGGCGTACCGGCACCGAGGGCTCGGGTTCATCCGGATCCTCCAGCGGTGCCCGAAGTTCACGGCGCCGATCTTCGAGGAGGCGGTGCGCAACCCGGACGCCGTGGAGCTGCTGGTCCACGAGGATGGGGTCACGGTGCCGGAGATCCACGAGATCTACAAGAACCATCGGCCCCACAACCCGAAGGACATCGACATGGCCCGGGTGATCGCCGAGGAGAACGGGAAGATCCCGCTCGGCATCTTCTTCAAGGACGAGTCGCGGCCGGTCTACGAGGAGACGCGTCGCCTGCCCAAGTACTCGGCCGAGGAGCGAGTGAAGCGCCTGAACGAGGAGCTGGAGAACTATGCCGTTTGACGAGCTGAAGCGGCGCGCACTGGACGCGCTCGAAGAGCGCCGGGAGGCGTACCACTCGGCGGTGGCCACGGCCGTGGACGAGGTTCGCACGCTCCTCGACGGGCAGAAGGCCACGGAGGCGAAGAAGGGGGACCGGGCCGCCGCAGAGCTCGGCCTCTTCGCCGCCGGCCGGATCGACACCGAGCAGTTCGAGTCCCTGCTCTCCGACCAGGAGAAGCTGGACGCCGACGCGGTCAAGCGGATCGAGGCCGCGCTG
>JAWVYT010000216.1:0-4859 GCA_033722595.1 Longimicrobiales bacterium | reverse complement strand
GGGGCTGCGCCGCCATCTGCTGACCGAAGACGGCGCGGTCCGCGATTACGTCAACCTGTTCGTGGACGAGGAGGACGTTCGGTACCTGGACGGCGTGGGCACCCCGCTCCGCCCGGGACAGGTCGTCACCATCGTGCCCAGCATCGCGGGTGGGTAGCGGCATGACCGACGGACCGACGGAGCGGATGACGGACGCCGCAGCGGGGGCGGGGCCGGGTGGAGCGGCCGACCTGCCGGAGCTGACGCCGCCGGAGGCGCTGCGGTACGCCCGGCACATGGTGCTGGACGACGTGGGCGAGGAGGGCCAGCGTCGCCTGAAGGCGGCGAAGGTGCTGATCGTCGGCGCGGGCGGGCTGGGCTCCCCGGTGTCGCTTTACCTCGCGGCCGCGGGGGTCGGCACCCTCGGTCTGGTTGACCACGACGATGTGGACGCCAGCAACCTCCAGCGGCAGGTCCTGTACGGCGAGAGCCAGATCGGGACGCCCAAGCTGGCGGCCGCGGAGGCCCGGCTCCGGGACCTCAACCCGCATATCGAGATCCGAACCCATCCGGCCCGGCTCACCAGCGACAACGCGCTGGGGATCATCCGGGATTATGACATCGTGGTGGACGGGACCGACAACTTCCCGACCCGCTACCTGGTCAACGACGCGTGCGTGCTGCTGGGCAAGCGGAACGTCTACGGCTCCATCCTCAAGTTCGAGGGCCAGGTCAGCGTCTTCGGCGGCGACGACGCGCCGTGCTACCGCTGCCTCTTCCGCCAGCCGCCGCCGCCGGGCCTCGTGCCCAGCTGCGCCGAGGGCGGGGTGCTGGGCGTGCTCCCGGGCGTCATCGGGTCGCTCCAGGCGCTCGAGACGGTGAAGCTGATCACGGGTGTCGGCGAGCCGCTGGTCGGCCGGTTGCTGCTCTTCGACGGCGCGAAGATGCGCTGGCGGGAGCTCAAGCTCCGGAAGAACCCGGAGTGCCCGGTGTGCGGCGAGGACCCCACGGTGACCGAGCTCATCGACTACGAGGTGTTCTGCGGCGTGAAGTCTGCGGAGGGAGCCGCGGAGACGGAGACGAACGCCCGAACGGACACGAGCATGAGCGAATCGGACACGGAGCACGGAGCGGGAGCGTCCGCGGACGGGACCAGCGGCGGGGTCCCGGAGGAGATCACGCCGGCGGAGCTGAAGGAGCGTCTGGACGCCGGCGCCGACCTGGACCTGGTCGACGTGCGGGAGCCCTACGAGTGGAAGATCTTCAACCTCGGCGACTACGGCGCCGAGCTGATCCCGCTCGACCAGCTCCAGGCGCGCCTCGAGGGTCTGGATCGGGACCGGGAGATCGTGTTCTACTGCCGGTCCGGGGCCCGGAGCGGCGATGTCACGCGCTACCTGCGTGACCGGGGCTGGGACAACGTCCGCAACCTGACGGGCGGCATCCTGCGGTGGGGCGACGAGGTGGACCCGAGCACGCCGCGGTACTAGGGCGGCGACCGGCCCGAGGGTGCCCGAGTCCGGGGAAGGATCGGTGGAAGGCGTCGGGCGTGGCCGGGCCCGGCGCAGGATATTTCGGGCCGTCGGGCTCGTCCTCGTCCTCGGCCTCGTGGTCGGCGCCGTCGTGGTCCGGCTGACGGGCGATGCGCCCACGCCGCCGACGCTCTACGACGCTCCCGACAGCGCTGGGGTCCCGGCCGGGTCCGTCGCCGCGGACCCGGACCGGGCCACCGACTCCGCAGCCGTGCCGGGTCCCGTCGTGGACCTGGCGCCCGACTCCGTCGTGGATTCGGCCCCGGACTCCGCCACGGCACCGGCCGTCGCCGAGCCGGAGCCCGTGTACGTCCCGCCCACCCCGCCGGACGGGTGGGCCGACCCTGCGGAGCCGAGCCCGCGGACGCTGGACCCGGTGCCCGACAGCCTCCGCGTCCCGAAGCCGGACGCCGTCCGAGGGGTCTACGTGGGGTCGTGGAGCGCGGGGTCGCGCCGTCGCCTGGCGGAGCTCCTCGACCTGCCGGACGCGACGGAGATCAACGCGTTCGTCGTCGACATCAAGGACGTGACCGGCGAGGTCAGCCACCGGACCCGTGTGCCGCTGGCGGTGCAGGTCGAGGCCGACCGCCGGATCCGGATCCCGGACGTGGCCGCGCTCCTGGACAGTCTCCGCGCGCACGGGGTCTACCCCATCGCCCGGGTCGTGGCGTTCAAGGACCCGCTGCTGGCCGTGGCGCGGCCCGAATGGAGCGTGAAGCGTACCGACGGCGAGCCGTGGGAGGATGACAACGGCGTGCGATGGGTCGATTCGTTCAACCGCAGCGTCTGGGACTACAACATCGAGCTGGCCCGGGAGGCCGTGGCGCTGGGCTTCGCCGAGGTCCAGTGGGACTACGTCCGGTTCCCGGACGTGCCGGGGAGCTACGAGGTCGAGGCGGTCTACCCCGCGAGGGACGGCCGGACCAAGACCCGGGCGATCCGGGAGTTCCTGGGCTACGCCGCAGACCGTCTCGCCGAGCTCGGCGTCCCGGTCACCGCGGACGTCTTCGGGATCACCACCTCCACCAACCGCGACGTCGGGATCGGCCAGGTCTGGGAGGCCATGTCCGACCAGGTGGATGTGCTCCTGCCGATGGTCTACCCGAGCCACTACCCCCCGGACTCCTGGGGCTACGAGAACCCGAACGCGGCGCCGTACCAGATCGTGAAGCGGGCGCTGGAGGACGCCGTGGAGCGCTCCGACACCATCCCCGACGCCGCCGCCATCCGGCCGTGGCTCCAGGCCTTCTCCCTGGGCGAGCCCGCGTACGGGCCGATGCACATCCGGGCTCAGATCGACGCGACGTACGATGCCGGCCTCTCCGAGTGGGTCCTCTGGCACCCGGCAGCCCGCTACACCGCGGAGGCCTTCGTCGACGCGAACGGGATCGAGCCGTGGTTCGCCGGGATGGGGGAGGCCCTGTACGAGGCCGGCGACACGGCGGGCGGCGGGTAGCCGACCCCTGCGGCTGGCTTGCATCTTGCCCGTTCTCGGCAGTGCAATGGCTACGATCCTGATCATCGACGACGACCCGGACGCGCAGTCCATCCTGCGCACGTTCCTGGGCTCCCGCGGCCATGAGGTCCACGGCGCGTCCGGCGGCGAGATGGGGCTCGGCAAGCTCGCGGACGTCGGCCCCGATCTCGTGATCCTCGACGTCATGATGCCCGGGATGGACGGCTGGGAGGTCGCCCGTCGGATCCGGCGCGACCCGGACCACGCCGACGTCCGGATCCTGATGCTGACCGCCCGCGACGGGCGCGACGCCCGGGCCGAGGGGGCCGACGCCGGCGTGGACGACTACGTCGTGAAGCCCGTGGGTCTCGAGGAACTCGAGCACCGGATCGACGCCATGATCCCGCCCGAACGCCGCTCCGAGCGCGCCGGCTGAGCCGGCTCGGACGCGACCGGTCGAACGGGGCCGGTCACCGCGCCGGGAATGGCCATTCCGTCCCCCGCTTCCCATACTGCCCCATGGATCCGGCCCAACGTTTCCGACACCGACGAGACGCCGCGGCCGAGGAGCGCGACCGCTTCGCCCGACGGGCTTCCCGCGCCTCCAACCTCCGGCTCGCCGTCTTCGCTGGCGGGATCGGCGCGCTGATCTGGGCGGAGCTGCGTCCGGAGCACGGCGGGCTGGCGACGGCGCTCTTCGCCCTCGCCGTCGTGACGTTCCTGGCGCTGGTCGCGATCCACTCCCGCCTGAAGGCCCGGGAGCGGCGGGCGGGAGAGCTGGCGGCGGTGAACGAGGAGGCCATGGCCCGGCTACGTCGCGACTGGGACGGGATGCCGGACGCGCCGCACCAGGGCCCGCCCCGGCACCCGTACTCCCACGATCTGGACATCTTCGGCCACGGGTCCCTGGCCCGGCTCCTGGCGACCACCGGGACCGGCGTGGGTCGGGACCGGCTCCACGACTGGCTGCTCCGGCCGGCGCCCGCGGCCGAGGTCCGGAGCCGGCAGGCGGCCGTCCGCGAGCTCGTCCCCGAGCTCGACCACCGCCAGGCCATCCAGGTGGAGGGCCGCCTCGCCGGAGACCCCGAGCCGGGCGCGCTGGACACGTTCCTCGACTGGGCGGAGTCCGGGCCGTGGCTCCTGCGTCGTCCGACCCTGCTCTGGGCCGCCCGGATCCTGCCCGTGGCGACGGCCGTGCTCGCCGTGCTCCACCTCCAGGGATCGCTGGCCCGGCCGTGGTGGATCCTGACGCTGGCCGCCGCCACCGGGCTGCTGGGGTGGCTGGGCAGGGCGCTGCACCGCCGGATGGCGGCCGCGTCCGTCGGTGAGGCGGGGCTGCGGCACTACGCCGGGCTGGTCGGTCTGATCGAGGACACGACGTTCGAGGCGCCGGAGCTCCAGCGGATCCGGACGACCCTGTCGGATGGCGACGCCCGCAAGGAGCTGGACCGCCTCGGCTGGCTCTCGGAGCTGGCCGACCTCCGGCACGGCGGCATCTTCTACGTGCTCGTGGCCATCCCGACGCTGTGGGACTTCCACGTGCTGTGGGCGCTGGAGCGGTGGAAGGCGCGGGCCGGGCCGCACGTCCGCGCATGGGCCGAGGCCGTCGCCCGGATGGACGCCCTCTGCGCCCTGGCCGGCCCCGCCCACGACGAGCCGGGCTGGTCGTTCCCCGAGCTCACCGACGAGCCCCGGTACGTGGCCGAGGACCTCGCGCACCCGCTGCTCGCGCCCGAGGAGCGCGTCGCCAACGATGTGGAGGTCGGCCCGCCCGGCACCTTCCTCATGGTCACCGGCAGCAACATGTCCGGGAAGAGCACCCTGCTCCGGGCCATCGGGGTGAACGCGGTCCTGGCGGAGGCCGGCGGGCCGGTCTGCGCCGCGTCGCTGCG
>JAWVYT010000215.1:0-4861 GCA_033722595.1 Longimicrobiales bacterium | reverse complement strand
TTCGTGCTCTACGACGACGCGGCGCTGGACGCCCATTCCCGGGCGCTCGACGCTCTCACGGAGGACTAGCCGCCGGTGGAGCATCCCCGGCAGCCCTGGACGCAGTCGCCGGAGTCCGTCCTCTCCGCCCTGGAGGTCGACCCCGGGACGGGCCTGACCGGTGACGAGGTCGACCGCCGCCGGGAGCGGTACGGGCCGAACCGGCTCCGGGAGGCCGAGGAGCGGAGCCTCTGGTCCATCCTGTGGGACCAGCTCAAGAGCATCATCGTGGTGCTCCTGGTCGTGGCCATCGGGGTCTCGCTCGCGTTCGGACACTGGGTCGAGGCCGTCGCCATCGGCGTGGTCATCGTGGTCAACGCCGCGATCGGGTTCTTCACGGAGCTCCGGGCCGTCCGCGCCATGGAGTCGCTCCGGGAGCTGGGACAGGCGGACTCCAAGGTCCGGCGCGATGGCGACGTGGTGGAGCTGCCGGCCGTGGAGCTGGTGCCCGGAGACATTGTCGTGCTGGAGCGCGGCGAGGTCCTGGGCGCCGACGTGCGGCTGCTGGAGGTGGAGGGCCTCCAGGTCGACGAGTCCCCGCTGACGGGGGAGTCCGTGCCGGTCACGAAGCGCGTCGAGCCCGTGGGCGAGGAGACGCCCCTCGCGGAGCGGGAGTCCATGGCGTACAAGGGCACGGCCGTGACCCGCGGCGAGGGACTCGGTGTCGTGGTCACCACGGGGATGGACACGGAGATCGGCGAGATCTCCGAGATGGTGGGCGCGGCCGATGCCGAGGAGACGCCGCTCGAGAAACGGCTGGATACCCTGGGCCACCGGCTGGTGTGGCTGACCATCGCGGTGGCCGGCGTGGTGGCCGTGACCGGCATCCTGGCGGGTCGCGAGATCTTCCTGATGGTCGAGACGGGGATCGCCCTGGCGGTGGCCGCCGTCCCCGAGGGACTCCCCATCGTGGCCACCATCGCGCTCGCCCGGGGCGTGCAGCGAATGGCCCGCCGGAACGCCCTGATCCGCCGGCTCTCGTCGGTCGAGACGCTGGGCTCGACCACGGTCATCTGCGCCGACAAGACGGGCACCCTCACCGAGAACCGGATGGAGGTGACCACCCTGGTCCTCCCGTCCGGCCGCATTGACGTGGAGGTCGACGACGACGGGCGGGCCACCTTCTCGGCGGAGGACGCCGACCTCGTCCCGGAAGGCGAAGTCCTCCACCCGGGAGGCGAAGACACCGACCCGCACGACGCCGGTCTCGACCTTGGCGGTGATGACGCCGGAGGCCGTGCGCTGCTGAGAGAGGCGCTGCGGGTGGCCGTCCTGGCCAATGAAGCGGACGCGGACGCCGCGGGCGGGGCGGAGGACGGGCCCGGCGACCCGATGGAGCTCGCGCTCCTGAGGCTCGGACAGGCCGCGGGCATGCCGCGGGATCGGCTGGTGGACCGGTTCCCCCGCTCCCGTCTGGTCCGCTTCCAGCGCGAGACCGGGATGGTCGCCTCCTACCACGAGGCCGAGGAGTGGGACGAGGGCCTGATCGCCGTCAAGGGCGCTCCGGAGGCCGTGCTCGGGGCCAGCGACCGCCAGGCCGGGCCGGACGGCCCCGAGCCGCTCACCGGGGAGGACCGGGACCGGTGGCTGGAGCGGAACGAGGCCCTGGCGGGCCGCGGCCTCCGCGTCCTGGCCCTGGCCCGGAAGGACGGGACCGCGGAGGACGAGCCCTACCAGGAGCTGGTCCTCCTGGGGCTCATCGGGATGCTCGATCCGCCGCGGGCGGGCGTGGCCGAGGCCGTCCGCGAGTGTCGGGACGCGGGGATCCGCGTGGTCATGGTGACCGGCGACCACCCCGAGACGGCCCGCCAGATCGCCGGGAGCGTCGGGATCGGCGACGCCGACGAGCTGACCGTGGTCACGGGGCAGGAGCTGGAGGACGCGGCGGAGGACGACGCACGCCGGACCGAGCTGGTGGAGACGGCCCGGGTCTTCGCCCGGGTCGACCCGGGCCAGAAGCTGCGGCTCATCGACGGGTTCCAGGAGCGCGGCGAGATCCTGGCCATGACCGGCGACGGCGTCAACGACGCGCCGGCCCTCAAACGGGCCGACATCGGCATCGCCATGGGAGAGCGGGGGACGGAGGTCGCACGCGAGGCCGCGGACATGGTCCTGCTGGACGACGCGTTCTCCACCATCGTGGAGGCGGTGCGGCACGGCCGCGTGATCTTCCGGAACGTGCGGAAGTTCGTGGTCTACCTGATGTCCGGGAACGTGGGCGAGATCCTGGCCGTGGGCGGCGCGTCCGTGGCCGGCGCACCGCTCCCGCTCCTCCCCCTCCAGATCCTGTACCTCAACCTCGTGAACGATGTGTTCCCGGCGCTCGCCCTCGGCGTGGGGAAGGGGGAGGGCCACGTGATGGACCAGCCGCCACGGGACCCCGACGAGTCGATCCTGGAGCCCGCGCACTGGCGGGGCATCGCCGGCTACGGCCTCCTCATCACCGTCGCGATCCTGGGCGCCTTCTTCTGGGCCCTCGAGGGCCTGGAGCTCGACGTGCCCGACGCCGTCACCACCTCGTTCCTGGTGCTGTCCGGCGCCCGCCTCCTCCACGTGTTCAACATGCGGGACCGTCGCTCCGGCCTGCTCCGCAACGAGGTGTCACGCAACCCCTGGGTCTGGGGCGCCATCGCGCTCTGTATCGGGCTGCTGGCCCTCGCCGTCTACGTGCCGCCGCTGGCCGGGATCCTCAGCCTGCGGCCGCCGTCCGGCGCCCAGTGGCTCGTCATCGCCGCCGGGAGCGCGTTCCCGCTGGTCGCCGGCCAGCTCTACCTCGCGCTGCGCGCCGCCCTCGAGACCGACGACGCCCGCTCCTGACTCGGAAAGGGCCGCCGCCCCCCGAAGGAAGCGGGTGCCGTTCCCGATCAGCGCGCCTGGTGCTGGTCGCAGTGGTAGGTGGGCCGGCCGCTGACCTCGGTCTTCCGGAGCGTGCCGTCGCAGCGGGGACACGGGGCCCCGTCCTCGCGCCGGGGCAGGAGCCAGTCGTCGGGCATCCGGTCCGGGTCTACCCGTGCGTGGATGGCGCCGCGGATCACGTCCAGCGCGACCCCGAAGAGATCCTCGAGGTCGCCGTCGGAGCGCTGGGAGACGGGCGTCTCGGGGTGCCACCCCGCGTGGAAGAGCGTCTCGTCGGCGTACACGTTGCCGAGGCCGGCCATGCGCTCCTGGTCCATGAGCGCGGACTTGATCGTCCCGCCGTGGTCGGCGATGCGGTCGCGGAAGGTGGCGGGGCCCACCCCATCATGGAGGTAGTCCGGCCCCAGGTCGTGGTCGTCGGCGAACGTCGCGGGGTCCGTGACCAGGCCGATCTCGCCGAGCTTGCGGGGGCACACGTAGGCGAGGGCGGATCCGCCGCGCAGGTCGAGCCGGAGCCGGGTATGCTCGGGCGTGTCGGCGTCGGGGCCGAGCGCCTCGAGGGTCCCGGTCATCCCGAAGTGCAACCGCAGCCACCGCTGGCGCTCCTCGCCCGAGCGGAGGAAGAGGTGCTTGCCCCATCGCCGGGTGGCGGTCAGCGTGTGGCCCAGGAGCGCGTCCCGGATCGTCGACTCGGCCGCCGTCATGGTCATCCCGTCCGGCGAGAAGCCGACCGTCTCGACGGGACGGTGCAGGCCGTGGTCGTCGGCGGTGGAGCGGAAGACCTCGACATCCGGCAGCTCGGGCATCGTGCGGCTCCCAGTGGCTGGCTCTCGGTTCGGGCCGTGGGGTGCCACCCCGGGTGCAAGAGGGGTTCCGCGAGGCGAGGCGGCCCGTCCGCCGGGATGTGCTGGACCGAAAGGTGCAGACCGAAGGATTTCGGGGCAGATCGAGAGCAGGAGAGCGATGGCGAAGCCGGATCTCAGCGACACCACCCTCACGCACTTCTACCGCGCGGTGGTGGGCCACGCCGACGTATGGCGTCAGCGCATGGACGCCACGACGAACTGGGCGGCGGCCACCACGGCCGGGATGATCACGTTCGCCTTCTCCAACGCCAGCTCCCCGCACTTCGTGCTCCTCGTGGCGCTCTTTTTCGACGGCGTCTTCCTGATCATGGAGTCCCGGCGCTACCAGGCGTACGACCGGTGGCGGCGCCAGTTCCACGCCCTGAACCGGTACCTGATCGCGCCGGCGCTGGAGGGGAGCGACAAGGTTTCGGAGTCGGGGTGGCAGGAGATCCTGGAGGACCTCAGCCGCACGGTCCCGCACCTGAGCCTCTGGCAGGCCATGGGGTACCGGATGCGGCGGAACTACGGCTACCTGTTCGGCGTGGTCCTCCTGGCCTGGACGCTGAAGCTCCAGATCCATCCGGAGCCGGCCGCCGACCTGGCCGAGACCGTCACGCGGGCCGATGTGGGCCTGGTACCCGCGTCCTGGGTGCTGGCCCTGGTGGGCGCGTTCGTGGTCGTGACCCTGGTCCTGATCTTCACCGCGCCGTCCGAGAAGATGATGGACTGGGAGGAGATCGGCTCCCCGTGGGGCCGTCTCGCCAACTGGAGCATCTTCGGCTCTTCGGATAGGCCCGAGCCCCCGACCGAGGCCCCGTGATACGGGACGCGGCCACGGCCGTGCAGGACACGACCACCGCGATCCAGGCCGCCCAGGAGGCGGCCCTGGGCCAGCTCCAGGACGTCGGGCTGACCCTGGACATCGGGCTGACGCTGGCGGTCGTCGTCGTCGCCCTCGTGCTCTTCATCTGGGACCGGCTGCGACTCGACGTCGTGGCGCTCATCGTCCTGGGCCTGCTCCTGGTCCTCGGCCTGGTGAGCCCCGAGGAGGCGGTGCAGGGGTTCTCGAACGAGGCGACCGTGACGGTGGCCCTGATGCTCGCCCTCTCCGCCGGGCT
>JAWVYT010000214.1:0-4863 GCA_033722595.1 Longimicrobiales bacterium | reverse complement strand
CCAGCAGGGCCCGGCGTGGGAGACGGCCGTGACGGAGCGGCCGTGGGCATGACCTCGGACGGCCCGGACCGGACCGGGGGGGCCGCCGCACCCGGGGCGAGCGGGGCGGGCGACGGCGGCACGGGATCGGCCGACAGCGGCACGGGCGCCGACGGCGGCGCGCAGGCGACCGACACAGCCCACCCCCTCCTCGAGGCCCGGGGCCTGGCGCGGTCCTACGGTGGGCGCCCTGTCGTGCAGGTGGACCAGCTGTGGATCCACCGCGGCGAGGTCGTCGCGGTGCTCGGACCCAACGGCGCGGGCAAGTCCACGCTGTTCCGCCTGCTGCTGGCCCTGGAGCAGCCGGACGCCGGCGAGGTGCTGCTGGGTGGAGCCCCGCTGTCCACCGGCGACGATCGGGCCCGGCGTCGCCTGGTGGGCGTGTTCCAGAACCCCCACCTCTTCTCCGGCACGGTCCGGCACAACCTGCGGTTCGGGCTTCGGGCCCACGACGTGCCCCGTGCGGACTGGGCGGACCGGATCGACCGGATCGTCCGCGAGCTGGGGATCGCGCCCCTCGTTGATGCAGACGTGACCCGGCTCTCCGGGGGCGAGGCTCGCCGGGTGGCGCTGGCCCGCGGGCTGGTCCTGGAGCCCGACGTGCTGCTCCTCGACGAGCCCACGGCCAGCCTCGACGTCACGGTCCGGCGCCGGTTCAGGGAGGAGCTGGGCCGGATCATGCGGGAGCGCGCCGGCGCCGTCCTCCTGATCACCCACGACGCCAGCGACGCCTTCGACCTGGCGGACCGGGTCGCGGTCATGGAAGAGGGCCGCATCGTGCAGGACGGCACGCCGGAGGAGCTGACCACCGAGCCCGCTACTGCCTTCGTCGCCGCCTTCACGGGTGCCGAGCTGCTGCTGGACGGGGAGGTCGAGCAGGTAGGCGACGGGACGCTGGAAGTGGCGACGGGTGGCACCACGCTCGTCGCCCGGTGCCCGGAGGGCCGCCTGTCGCCCGGCGACCGGGTGCACGTCCGGTATCGACCGGAGGACGTGATCCTGACCCGGGCCGATGACCCGGACACCAGCGCGCGGAACCAGCTCCGGATGACGGTACGCTCCGTGACGCCGGTGGGCGGGATGGTGCGCGTCAGGCTGGAGGGCCCCGTCACACTCGCATCGCTCGTCACCCGGGCCAGCGCCGAGCGGCTGGGCGTGGAGCCGGGGGCGGGGATCACCGCGCTGGTGAAGACCGCGGCGCTGACGGTGTACACGGACGACGTACCAGTCGCCAGTCCTGCCCCATCCAGCCATGGGGGTGCCCCGGGTTGACGTCCACCTTATCGGGCATGGGACGCCAACGCAGGCCCTATCTACCCGGGGGAGTCTTTCATCTGGTCGCGCGCACGCTGCGCAGGGAGCACTACTTCACGCCCCGGCTGAGGACGACCACGCTGCGGGCTGCAGCGGAGCTCGCGGGACGGTCGCAGATCCAGCTCCTCGCCGTCGCCGCCATGTCGAACCACCTCCACGTCGTGGTCCGGCAGGGGAAGCTCCCGCTCTCGGCCTTCATGCAGCCGCTGCTGCGACGGCTCGCTCACCGGATCCAACATGTCCACCATCTCGATGGGCCGATCTTCTGGCGACCCTACGCGGCTCGGCATTGCCGCAATCCCTCCCATGTTCGCAACGCCATCGTCTACACGCACCTCAATCCCGTGCGTGCTGGCGTCTGCGACAAGCCCAACAGCTACCCGTGGACGTCTCACCGACTCTACTTGGCCAGCTCGCCGCCCGACTCTGCCCTCGAACACCCCAGACTGGCGGCGGTGCTCGATCCGGACCTCGCTCTCCCACTCTTCGCAGCGGGCCCCGACCGCTCCACCGCGCAGCTCCGGGAGGATTACCGGCAGTTCGTCCGCTGGCGACTCGCGGCCGACCGGTGGTCCGACCCGGACGACGACCCGGCAGAGGCCGCGTCGGTGTCTCCACCGCCCACGGCGTGGCAGGACTCTGTGTGGGCGGTCGATCTCGGCCCTCTATTCCAGGGTCGACCCCGGAGATCAGCCTCGGAGCCGGACGTCTATGACCGGCCTCTCGATACCGTTCTGGATCTCGCAACTCTGGCCCGGCGGACCCTGGCGGCGGAGGCCCCGGGGCTCCCTCTCGATCGAATCCGCGGTCGACGGGGCGGAACCAGGGCAGCGAGGCTACGCCACCTGATCATCCGGCGACTCCACGCGGCCGGGTACCCCAGTGTCGCGATCGCCCACTTCATCGGCCTTTCGGAATCGGCCGTTTCGTACGTGATCTGCAAGCGAACCTGACGCTCCCGTCCCATCCGCCTATCGACAATCGCCGCAGCGCATCCATATCCCGGCGAAACTGGCGACTGGTACGTCGTCCCCGTTACCCTCTCCCCATGACCCGTCAGACCACCCCCGTCCCCGAGGACCCGGTCCGGCTCTTCGTCAACGACGTCGCGGTCGGAACGTGGACCGCATCGCCCCGGGGCCTGGACGCGCTCGGGGCCGGTCGGCTCCTGTCGCTCGGCTACGTCCGCGGCGCCGGCGACATCCTCGACACCCGGGTAACCGAGCCGGGCGAGACGGGCGTCTGGCGAATCGACGTCACGATCCCGAAGGATCGGGTGGCGGTAGGCGTGGAAGAGCGCGATCATCGGCGGTGGCACGGCTGCGGACTGCGGTACCTCCTCGACTGCCGGTCGGACCTCCTCCCTGAGCGCGACGACGAGGCCGTCCTCCCCGTCCCCGAGCTCGACACGTTCCCGGCACTCTTCCGCGAGCTCTTCGACCGCTCACCGTCCCGCCGGACGACGGGCGGGCACCATACCACCGCCCTCACCGACGGCGCACGTCTGGTTCACGTCTACGAAGTCGTCGGTCGACACAACGGTGTCGACAAGGCGATCGGCGGGGCGCTCCTGTCCGCGGACGACCTGCGTGGCCTGGGGCTCGTGACGACGGCCCGGATCAGCGGAGAGATGGCGGAGAAGGCTGCGCGGGCGGGGCTCGCATGGGTCGCCAGCCGTTCCGTGCCGACCACCCTTGCCGTGGAGATCGCGAAGACGGCCGGCCTGCCGCTCATCGCCCGTGCGGCCGGCAAGGAAGCTCGGGTCTTCGAATGAAGCGAGTCGCGCCTCATGGCTGAGCCCCCTTTCGGTGCGGTCCTGGCGGGCGGGGAGAGCTCGCGGTACGGCTCGCCGAAGCCGTTGGCCCGGGTCGCCGGTCGTCGGATCGTGGACCGGGTGGTCGCGGCCCTCCGGACGGTCGTACCGGACGTCATCGTGTCCGCTAACGACCCTTCGCTGTTCCGGGATCTGGGGCTCCCGATCCACCCCGACGAGCGGCCCGGCCTGGGCCCGCTGGCGGGCATCTACACGACGCTGCTCCGCGCCCGTGACGCCGGCCGGCCCGGCATCCTCGCCGTCGCCGGTGACATGCCGTTCCCCTCGTCGGAGCTGCTGGCGCTTCTGGCGTACACGGCGTTCGGCGACGCCCACGGGCCGGCGTCGGGACGGAACGGGGATTCGTACGGGTACTCGTACTGGTATTCGCACTGGTACTCGGTGGCAGCGTCCGTCGCGGCGTCCGGGCTCGACCCCGACCTCGACGCCAGCCCCGATTCCGGCCTCAGCCCCGACCGCAACGACGGCCCGGACACGGACCCCCATCGCGACACCGACCCCAGTACGAGAACCGATACCGACACGGATCCCGGTCCACCCGATATCGCTCTCCCGGCCAGCCCGGGGCCGCGGGGTGTGGAGCCGCTGTTCGCGGCGTACCGCACGACGTGCCTCCCGGCGATCGAGGCAGCGCTGGCGGCCGGGGACCGGCGCATGATCGGGTTCCACGAGCGGGTCCGGGTCCGTACCATCCCCGTCGAGGTCGTCGAGTCGCTGTGCGACCCCTCGGTGGCGTTCCTGAACGTGAACACGCCCGGGGACCGGGAGCGAGCGGAGGCCGTCGCGGCCCGGGCGGAGAAGGCAGGCGGACCGACGCCGGGGCCGGGCTCCCATCGGCGTGCCGACGGAGCGGTGGAATCGAGCGAGGGGGAGGGGTAGATGGTCGTCGACTGGTCGGGCCGGGAAGCGGACTGGCTCAGCGTCAGGGAAGCGGTAGAGCGGGGTCTCGACGCCTTGGCGCCGTTGGACACGGAGGAGGTCGCGCTCGAGGACGTCCTGGGCCGGGTCCTGGCCGAGGACATCGTATCGCCGATCGATCAGCCCCCGTGGGACAACAGCGCCATGGACGGCTACGCCGCGCGCGCCGGCGACGTCGAGGGGGCCAACGAGACGGATCCCGTCCGGCTCACCGTGGTGGACGCCATCCCGGCCGGCGGCTTCCCGTCCCGCCCCATCGGGCCCGGCGAGGCGGCGAAGATCATGACGGGGGCGCCGGTCCCGGAGGGCGCGGACGGCGTGATCCGGGTGGAGCACACCGATGCCGGGGATGACGTCGTCGTCATTACCGAGGACGGGGATGCCGGTCGCAACATCCGTCGTCGGGGCGAGGACCTCCGGGAGGGTGAGACGGCGCTGGAGGCGGGCCACGCCCTCGGTCCGGCGGCGATGGGCGTTCTGGCCATCGTGGGCCGCGCTCGCGTCCCCGTCGTCCGCCGCCCGGTCGTCGCCATCCTCTCCAACGGCGACGAGCTGGTCGACCTCGACGATTTCGACCAGGTCCGGGCGGGTCGGAAGATCGTGAACTCGAACAGCTACTCGCTCCTGGGCGCCATCGCCGCCATGGGGTGCATCCCGAAGCTGCTGGGGATCGCGAAGGACGACCCGGCCGACATCCGGGCCAAGCTCGAAGCCGGTCTGGACGCTGACGTCCTCGTCACCTCTGCCGGCGCCGCGGT
>JAWVYT010000213.1:0-4866 GCA_033722595.1 Longimicrobiales bacterium | reverse complement strand
GGAGCGTGGCGGTTGTCGGAGAGGGTCCGGCGGGACTGGCGGCGGCGTGGCGCCTGTCGGCCGGCTGGCCGGTCCGGGTCTACGAGGCGCGCTCGCGGCCCGGCGGGCGGCTGCGGACCGAGGAGGTTGCGGGGGCGCGGGCCGACGCGGTGGTCCAGCTCGTGTCGGACGGCTACGACGAGACGGGTCGTCTGCTGGGCGCGATGGGGTTGGCGGACCGGATGGTCGAGGTGCCCGGTCGGGACGCGCTCTGGCGGAGCGGCCGTGCCCACGTGCTGCGTTACGGGTCCGTGCTGAGCATGGCGGCGTCGGGCGCGCTGCCTCCGGGCCTGAAGGTTCGTCTGGGGCTCCGGTACGTCCCGTTCCTGGAGCGTCACGGGGACGCGCTGGACATGAACGATCCGGGCCGGGCCCCGGAGTCGTTGACCGGCGAGTCCATCGCCGCGTGGGGCCGCCGGGAGCTCGGGGACGATTTCGTGGAGCTCATGGTGTACCCGCTCCTGGCCTCGTACTACGGGGTGACGCCGGAGGAGACGAGCGCGGCGTTCTTCCACGCGCTGGCCCGCGC
This sequence comes from Longimicrobiales bacterium, assembly GCA_033722595.1. Taxonomy (GTDB): domain Bacteria; phylum Gemmatimonadota; class Gemmatimonadetes; order Longimicrobiales; family RSA9; genus JAWVYT01. The sequence goes on along the minus strand of JAWVYT010000213.1, from coordinate 4,298 downwards.
CGGTCAGCGGGTCTCGGTGCTGGGGATCCGGGGCGGAGCCGGGGCGCTGGCGGAGGCCATGGCGGGCGCGCTGACCGCTCGGGGTGTGGACCTCCGTCTGGGTACCCCCGTCGACGCGATCGAGACCGGCCCCGAGGGCGTTTCGGTGCACGCGGACGCGCCCGCGTCGCACGACGGCGTGGTCGTGGCGACCTCGGCCCCGGTGGCGGCCCGGCTCCTGGACCGGCCGGCGCTGGGGCAGGTCCCCACGCGCTCCACCGCCACGCTGGTGCTGGCCGTCGACCGCCCCATGGAGACCGGCTGGTTCGGCCTGTCGATCCCCCGGACGGAGCCGCCCGGGGATGTCCTGGCCACGGTCTGCGTCCAGTCGGAGAAGGCGACGGATCTGGGCGGCACCGGCGACGCGCTGGTCCTCATCCCGGCGCCGGCCGTGGCGGCGGACTGGGCCCGCTCGGAGGCACGAGCGGTGGTCGCGCAGGCGATCCCTGCCCTCGAGCGGGTGCTGCCGGGTGCGGGGACGGCGGTACGGGAGGCGCGTTTGATCCGTCTCGAGGACACGGTCTTCGTCCCGGCTCCGGGACCGCCCGGCCCGTCTCCCGTCGACCCGGTCGTGTCCCCCCGGATCGCCGTGGCCGGCGATCACAGGGTCGCCCCGACGGTGGAGGGCGCGGTCCGCTCGGGTCTGGCCGCGGCGGCGGCGCTCAGTCGCGACGGAGCGTGAGCGCCCGGACGCGACCCTTCCGGACCACCTGCAGCTCCACGTCTCCGGCCCGGTGCAGCGCGATGATCTGGCGCAGCTCGGCCACGGACTCCACGCGTCGTCCGTCCGCGGCGGTGACCACGTCGCCGGGCCGGAGCCCCGCCCGGTCCGCCGGCGTGCCCGGCGCGACGCGGAGGACCAGGAGTCCGTCGTCGGCGTTGCGGAAGTAGTCGGCGAGCTCCGGCTCGAGGACGGTCAGCTCGGCGCCGGCCACGGCCCGCAGCCCGACGGTCACGTGGTCCTCGAACCGGAAGCTGTAGCGGCCGTCCGAGGTCTGGATCTCCACCGTCCGGGGGGTCCCGGGCGCCGTGGCGCCGGAGTCCGGGGGCGCCGGTCGGAGCAGCGGCTCCGTCCCTTCCCGCTCCCGTGCACGCCGGTTGATCAGGAAGCGGATGCTGTCCGCGCGCGCCTGCACCCTGCGGAGCTCGGTGGTGACCGTGGTGCCGTCCCCGTCCCGTCGGGTGTAGACCACCGAGGCGCTGTCGGCGCACGCCAGGAGCGACGAGACCCGCTCGTCCAGCTGCGTGCTGGACCAGCCGCCCAGCGTCCGGTACTCGGCCCGGCCGTCGTCCTGGACGATCCAGTAGCTACGGACGCGCCCGGGGTCCCACTCGGGCGTCAGCTCCCGGGCCACCAGGGTGTCGCCTGTCAGCTCGATCACCGGCACGGACCGTCCCAACCGTTTGGTTTCCACCGAGACCCCCAGCGGGCGGTCCGGGCGCCGGCCGGCCACGGCGGTGACCTCGCGGGTGGTGCCGTCCCGGACGAGCCGGAGCCGAACGGAGTCCCCCGGCACGAGCCGGGCGGCGATGGCCTGGAGCCGCCCCGGCGGCAGCGGCTCGCCGTCGACGGCGGTGATGGCATCGCCGGCCCGCAGTCCGGCCCGCTCGGCCGGCGAGCCGTGGACCACGCCATCGACCACGACCCGGGGCGTGCACGCGCCATCCTTCTGCAGCCACTGGAGCTCGTAGCTGATCCCGAGCCACGCCGGCGAGCTCCGGATCACGTACACGCCCTCCTGCGCCGCCGCGGGCGCGGCGGCCGCGAGGCCGAGGGCGAAGAGTGCGAGACGTCGCATCGCCGGGCTCCTCAGAAGACGGGCTCGCCCGACGCCGCGAGCTGCCGGAGCAGGTCGTTGCGCTGGGCCACGGCCGTGAGATGGAAGCTGTTGATGACCGGATCGGCCGGCGACTCATTGAGCGCCTCGGCCGTGGTCAGCACGATGTCGTCCAGCGCCGCCAGCCGGGCCGCGGGGTCCGGCGCGCGCGTGCTGTTCGCCATCATGTAGCGGTCCAGCGCGGCGGCGAACGCGTCCTGGGCCCGCTCCACGTCCGCCGTCACGTCGCCGCCCGCCGCCAGCGTGGTGGCCGCCCCGCCCGGAGCGGTCGGATCGGCGGCCTGCCTCGGTCCCGTCTCGGCCGGCTCGGCGGCGACCGGCACCGCCTCGGGCGCGGGGCCGCGGGCGGCGAAGCCCGTCGCGCCTCCGGCCAGGAAGAGCGCCAGCCCGGCCGCGATCTGGATGACGCTCGGGGCGACCCGGCGTCTGCGGCGGGCCACCAGCCCCTCGCGTCGGAGCCGCGTCCGGAGCTCCGGCCACAGGTCGGGCGGGGGCGCCATCTTGGGCATCGCGGCCAGCGCCTCGGTCTGGTCCTCGAGCCCTACCAGCGCCTCGCGGCAGCGGGCGCAGTCGGTCAGGTGACTCTCTTCTTCCGGCGTGGGCGCCTCATCCACGAGACGCGCCAGCGCCTCAAGCGTCAGATGCGGCATACGCCCTCCCTTCATCGGACTCATTCGCCCGCAGCATCGTCCTCATCTTCGCACGTGCCTTGAACAGTTGGCTCTTGCTCGTGCCCGGCGCGACGCCGAGCAGCTCCCCGATCTCCTCGTGCGTGAACCCTTCCACGTCGTGCAGCACCAGCACCTGCCGCATCCGGTCCGGGAGCCGCTCCATGGCCCGCTCCAGCGTGAGCCGCAGCTCGGTCGGGTCCCGCGGGCGCCGGCCCGGCAGCGTGGTCGGCAGCGCGGTCTCCCGACTGTCGTGTCGCTTCCTCGACCGCTTCCCCTGCAGCGCGCTGTTCACCGCCACCCGGTGCAGCCAGGTGGAGAAAGCCGAGTCGCCCCGGAACCGCGGCAGCGCCCGGAACGCCCGGATCCACGCCTCCTGGGACCAGTCCTCGGCCAGCGCATCGCTGCCGGCGATCCGACGCACCACGGCGTAGACCCGGGGCGCGTAGCGCCGGTAGAGGGCGTGCATCGCCGCCTCATCCCCCTGTTGGGCCTGGCGGACCAGGTCGTGTTCGGCTATTCCGTCGGGCACGGCTCGTTCCGCACGAGGTGTCTCGTTCCTGTACCGCCCATGGGATGCGGCGAGGCGGTCGGAGGGTTGCATCGCGAGGGGACCCGCCCCGACCCCGGTCTTCGCCTGGCATCCCTGCTGCCGGAAGCTATCTTGGCCCCATGCGATCCGATACCGGGACCCTGCTGATGGCGCCGCCGGGCGCGGCCTACCTCGAGTGCGGCTGGTGCGGTGCGGTCTACGCGGATACCGAGGCCCCGTGGCGGACGTCTCCGTGCTGCGGGAAACCGCTCCTGGCCCGGTACGAGCTCGCCCCGCTCCGGGGCCGCTTCACGCCGGCCGCGCTGGTGGGCCGCGCGCCCACGCTCTGGCGCTACGCGGAGGTGCTCCCGGTCCGGGACCCGGAGCACCGGGTCAGCCTGGGCGAGGGCTTCACGCCGCTGCTGGACGCGCCCCGACTCGCGGAGCGGCTCGGTCTCGACCGGGTCTGGGTCAAGGACGAGGGGCAGAACCCCACCGGGAGCTTCAAGGCCCGGGGTCTGGCCCTGGCGGTCTCCCGAGCGAAGGAGGTCGGGATGGACGCGGTCGCCCTCCCGTCGGCGGGGAACGCCGGCTCGGCGGCGGCGGCGTACGCGGCCGCGGCGGACCTCCCGTGCCACGTGGCGGTGCCGCGGGACACGCCCAAGCCGATCATCGACGAGATCCGGGCGCTGGGCGCGGATCTCGAGCTGGTGGACGGGTTGATCACCGATGCCGGGCGGATCATCGCCCGGGGCGCCGAGGAGCACGGCTGGTTCGATGTCTCCACGCTGAAGGAGCCGTACCGCGTGGAGGGCAAGAAGACCATGGGCTACGAGCTGGTGGAGCAGCTCGGCGGTGTGCCGGATGTGATCATCTACCCGACCGGGGGCGGGACGGGGCTGGTCGGGATGTGGAAGGCGTTCGACGAGCTGGAGGAGCTCGGCTGGATCGGGCCGGAGCGGCCCCGCATGGTCTCCGTCCAGAGCACGGGGTGTGCGCCGATCGTGCGGGCGTGGGAGGCGGGGGCCGAGACCGCCGAGCCGTGGCAGGACGCCGAGACGTACGCGTCGGGGCTCCGTGTGCCATCGGCCATCGGCGATTTCCTGATCCTGGAGGCCATCCGCGCGTCGGGGGGCGCCGCCGTGGCCGTCCCGGATGAAGCCATGGCCGAGTGGGTGGCCGTGATGGGCGCGGCCACGGGCGTGTACGCCGCGCCGGAGG
>JAWVYT010000212.1:0-4880 GCA_033722595.1 Longimicrobiales bacterium | reverse complement strand
CCCGCCGTGCTGCTGGCCCTCATCCTGGTGGCGCCCGCCCGGGCCCAGCAGGCCGGTACGGACGCGTGCTCCGACGGGACCGTCGAGCACATCTTCCTCGACAACCATTCCATCTTCGATACGTCGGATCCCACCCTCGACCCCCGCTTCCGGTGGGCCTACGGCCTGGCCAATCGGCTCCACGTGCGGACCAAGAAGGAGTTCATCAGCCGGGAGCTCCTCTTCGATCCCGGCGACTGTTACGACCCGGTCCTCCTGGAGGAGTCGGGCCGCCTGCTGAGGGCCTATGACTTCATCGCCCATGCCGATGTCTACGGGGTGCGGCAGGAGGACGGCGACTGGCACGTCGTGGTGGACACGGAGGACGAATGGTCGACCCAGGTCGGGATCCAGTACGACATGAGCGGCGAGTTCGAGTTCGAGGAGCTGGAGGTCAGGGAGAAGAACCTCCTGGGGACCGGGCAGTCGGTGGAGTTCTTCTATCGGACCATGGAGGCGACCCTCTCCTACGGGATCCGGTACGCGACGCCGCAGCTCTTCCGCACCCGCTGGGACTTCTCCGCCGCCGCTGGCCGGACCCGGGCGGGTCACCTCCTGCACCAGGAGATCAGCTACCCGTTCCTGGGGGAGACCGGTGCGTGGGCCATGCGGGAGTGGTTCCACCACCGGGACCGCTACTTCGACTATGTCCTCCCCCGCGAGCCCGACCTGTGTCCCGCCGATGGCCCGAACTGTCGAATCCTGGTCCCGATCCGTCAGCGGGGCTTCCACATCGCGGGGCTGCGCCGGTTCGGTGAGCGGGGCAATCTCACGGTTGTGGGCGGCGGGCTCAGCATCCAGGCGCTCCGGTACATCGGGGACCCCGAGACCGCGATCACCCTCGTCCGCGGCAGCGACTACGCCGGCCGGGAGCCCGTGTCCGAGGCCCTCCGGGAGCCGGCTCTCGCGCTCACGGACCGCCTCGACAACGTGCGGGCCGTGCTGCTGATCGGGAAGCGGAACATCACCTGGCAGCAGCGGACGGGCCTCGACAGCTTCGACGGGCAGGAGGATGTGCGGGTCGGGGCGGAGATCGAGGTCGCCATAGCCCGCACGCTGCCGGGCGCGGCCTCCGATGATGACATGCACCTCGTCACCGACTTCTACGCGGCGACGGGCCCGCCGAACCTGTTCCTGGCCTCGCGGCTCCGCACGGACGCCCGCCGGGACTACACCGCGACGATCGGTGAAGAGGAGTGGAGGGATGTCCTCGGCGAGGCCGAGCTCATGGTCTACCTGCGACCCCGAAGCCTCCCGCGCCACACGCTGATCTTCCGGGCGGCGGGGGCCGGCGGGTGGAACCCCCGCATCCCGTTCCAGCTCACCCTCGGGGGGGAGCGGGCGGTCCGGGGCTGGTCGGAGGAGTCGTTTCCGGGCGGGCGACGGGTCGTCCTCTCGGCGGAGGATCGGTGGCACCATCCGTGGCTCTTCCCGGACGTGGCGGATATCGGCACGTCGCTGTTCGGCGATCTGGGCAGGATCTGGCCGGGCGAGGCCCCGTACGGCACCGACTCCGGGTGGCGCGGTACGCTGGGAGCTGGACTGCGGGTCAACTTCCCTGCCGGCGGGATCAACACGTTCCGGTTCGATGTCGCGTTCCCCGTGGGCCCCGATGCGCAGCTCGGCGACTTCCAGCTCCTCATCGGTGTCGGCGAGTACCTCGGTGTCTCGGCCCCGTTCCTCGACCGCCAGCTCGGTCGCTCGCGGGTGCCACCCATCACCGGCAGCCTCCTGCATTTCCCGAACTGAGCCGTGACGCTCCTGAGCCGCGCGGCCGATGCGCCCGAGCGCATGGACCAGCCCGACGTCGACCCCGAGACGCTGCGAGGCGCGCTGGACCACATCACCGATGTCAACCGCTGGCTCGGGGCCAGGCGGGCGCTCCTTCGGCACCTGGAATGGGCCGTCCCCCGGCCGGGCGCCGGCGCCAGTGGAGAGCCGATGCGGGTGCTGGACCTCGGCACGGGCTCGGGCGACCTCGCGGAGGTCATCGTCCGCTGGGGGCGCCAGCGGGGACGGCGTCTCGACGTGGTGGGCGTCGACCTCCACGCCGCCACGCTCCGGACGGCCCGGAGCCGGACCGACGGGATCCTGCTGGTCCGGGGCGACGGGCTCCGGCTCCCGTTCCGCGACGGTGCCTTCGATCTGGTCCACCTCTCCATGATCCTCCACCACATGGACGGATCGGCGCTGACGGGGCTGCTGCGGGAAGCCGCGCGGGCCGGCCGGGGCGGGCGGATCCTCGTGGGCGAGCTCGAGCGGTCCGTCCTCCACTACCTCGGCGCCCGGGTGCTCGCCGCCACGATCTGGCGCGGCAACGCCGTGACCCGCCACGACGGGCCGCTCTCCGTGCGCCGGGCGTTCACGGCCCCGGAGCTCCTCGAGCTCGCCCGGGATGCCGGGCTCCGGGAGGCGGCCGTGCACCGGCACCCGGTCTACCGCCTCGTGCTCAGGGCCGAGGCCTGACCCGATGGTCGACGCCCCCCGTGCCCGGGAATCCGCCCCGGGGCCCGACATTCACCCCGACGTGGTCGTCGTGGGCGCGGGGCCCGCCGGCTCCGTGACCGCGCTGCTCCTCGCCCGCCTCGGCCTCGACGTGCGCATGCTCGACCGCGCCGCGTTTCCCCGGCCGAAGCCGTGCGGCGATTGCCTCAGCGCCGCCGCGACCGGTGTCCTCGACGACCTCGGCCTGTTGGACCGGGTCAGGACCGCCGGTGCGGCGGAGATCGACGGCTGGAGGATCGTGTCTCCCGGCGGCGCCGCGGCCATGGGACGGATCCCCGGCCCGCCGGCGCTCGCGCTCGAGCGACGCGTGCTCGACGCGGTCCTCCTGGACGCCGCCATCGAGGCCGGTGCCCGGTTCCGGCAGGCGCACGTGGCCGGGTTGCGGAGGGACGCGGCCGGACGCGTGGTGGGGGTCCTCACGCGGTCGGGCGACCGGCTCCACGCGCGCCTCGTCGTGGGGGCCGACGGGCTCCGGTCCGTGGTGGCTCGCGAGCTGGGCGCGTACCGCCGCGCACCCAGGCTGCGGAAGGTCTCCCTCACCGCGCACGTTCCGATCGACAACGGGCTTCGACACGGCGAGATGCACGTCCTCGACGGCGGATGCATCGGCTTCGCCCCGGCGGGGTCGGGCACCGCCAACATCACCCTCGTAGTGGGGGCGGAGCACACCGACGCGCTCCGGGAGGCGGGCCCCGACGCGTTCTTCCGGGACTGGATGGACCGGGTGCCCTCGATCCGGGAGCGACTGGCCGCGCTCGAGCCGGGCCCGCTCCTAGCATCCGGGCCGTTCGACTGGCCCACCCGATCACCGGTGGTCGACGGCGCCGCCCTCGTCGGCGACGCCGCCGGGTACTACGACCCGTTCACCGGCCAGGGGATCTACCAGGCCATGGCCGCCGCCCACGCGCTGGTCCGCTGCATCGGCCCCGCGCTCGCCGGCACGGGGTCCCCGACGGCCCTCGACGGAGCGCTCCGCCGATACGCCCGGGCGAAGCGGCGACTGACCCGGCCTGCGCGACGCGTCCAGCGGCTGGTCGAGGCCGTGCTGTCCCGACCGTGGCTCGCCGACCCCGCGCTCGCGCGCCTCGCCGCCGCGCCCCGGACGATGGATCGGCTCATCGAGGTGACCGGCGACCTGAGGCCGCCCCGGTCCTTGCTTTCACCCGCCGTCGTATCGAGCTTCATTCTTCCCCCGACCCGGAGCACGCATGATCCGCAGTGACCAGCACGTGACCGTGGCTCCCGCCGAGATCGTTTTCCGCGTCGCGGCCGACGTGGAGCGCTGGCCGGAGATCCTTCCCCACTACCGCTGGGTCCGGTTCGAGAAGAAGGACGGGTTCGGCAGGGGCGTGGTCGAGATGGCCGCCTGGCGCGACTTCCTCGGCCCGCTCCGCTGGCCGACCTGGTGGAAGTCGATGATGGAGGCCGACCCCGACGAGCCCATCGTCCGGTACAAGCACATCGGCGGCATCACCACGGGGATGGATGTGGAATGGCTATTCCTGCCGGCCGAGGAGGGCACGGTCGTCCGGATCATCCACGAGTGGGAGGGCCCCCCGTGGCCCCTCATCAGCCGGTTCGCCGCGAATCGGGTCATCGGGCCCCACTTCGTCAGCTTCATCGCCCAGCGGACCCTGAAGGGCGTGTGCGCGGAAGCGGAGCGACTGACCGCGCTCGAGACCCGGTCCGGGTCCGAGCACGCCGCCCGGTCCCGCAGCGACGGGGCCGCGGACGCGGACGGCCGGGCCGAGGAGCGCGACGATGCCTAGCACCGGAGCGCCACCGTACCGGGTGGCCATCACCGGGATCGGACCGGTCACCGCCGTGGGCTCGGGAAAAGAAGCGTTCCTCAGAGGCCTGCGAGCCGCGCGGTCCCCCATCCGCAGGGCGACCCGGTTCGAACCCGACCAGTGGCGCTCCCACCTGGCCGCCGAGGTCGATGACTTCGACCCCGCCGATTTCCTGGATGCCCAGCAGGTCCGGCGTCTCGACCGGTTCATGCACTTCGCCGTCGCCACCACCCGCATGGCCCTGGAAGACGCCGGCCTCGAGCCCGGGGACGTGGACCGGGACGGCGTCGCCGTCCAGTTCGGGTCGGCGCTCGGCGGCGTCGCCTACGCCGAGGAGCAGGTCGTGAACCTGGTCACGCGCGGGAAGCGGGCCGTCGATCCCCGGGTCGCGCTGACCACGTTCGGCGGCGCCGCCAGCTGCGGCGTCGCCATCGAGTTCGGGTTCACAGGACCCAACGCCACCAACGCCATGTCGTGCGCCTCGGGGACCATCGCCATCGGCGAAGGGTTCCGGCTCATCCGGGACGGAACCAGCGATATGGCCGT
>JAWVYT010000211.1:0-4908 GCA_033722595.1 Longimicrobiales bacterium | reverse complement strand
GCGGATTCAAGCTCCTGAGCCGCGACTTCGTCGACAACTTCTTCCGGGCCACCGAGAACCCCTTCCTGGGCCTCATGGTCGGGATCCTGGCGACCACGCTCGTCCAGAGCTCGTCGGTCACGACGTCCCTGATCGTGGGCCTGGTCGCCGCGCCGGAGAACCCGCTCCCGGTGGTCAACGCGATCCCCATGGTCATGGGCGCCAACATCGGGACCACGGTGACCAATACCATCGCGTCGCTGGCGCACATGGGGTGGAAGGAAGAGTTCCGGCGGGCCTTCGCCGTAGCCACGTGTCACGACTTCTTCAACTACCTCGCGGTGCTGATCCTGCTCCCGCTGGAGCTGCTGACGGGGGTCCTTAGCCGCGGCGCCTACTTCCTGTCGGGGCTCCTCGGCGGGCTGGGCGGCGCCGAGTACGAGAGTCCGATCAAGGGCGCCATCAAGGCCGGTGGCGTCCCGATCCAGACGGCGATCGAGGCGGTAACGCCGTCGGTCCAGTGGACGGCGACGCTGTACATCCTGATCAGCGGCGTGCTGATCTACGTCGCGCTGGTGAGCATCGTCCGGGTCATGCGGTCGGCCATGCGGAGCCGGGTCGAAGTCATGGTCACGCAGGCGTTCGAGAACAACGCCGTGGTGGCCATGCTCGTCGGGCTGGTGGCCACGGTCATGGTCCAGTCCAGCTCCATCACCACGTCGCTCCTGGTCCCGCTGGCCGGGGCCGGGATCCTGACGCTGGCGCAGGCGTTCCCGATCACGCTCGGCGCGAACGTGGGGACCACGGTCACGGCGCTCCTGGCGGCGCTGGCGGCCACGGACCAGAACGCCGCCGCCGGCCTCACCGTGGCGCTGGTCCACCTGCTCTTCAACCTGAGCGGGATCCTGCTGATCTACCCCTGGAATCGGCTCCGCAGCCTCCCGCTCGATGCGGCCCGGACGCTGGCCAACGTCGCCGTGCGGTCCAAGGCGCTGGCCATCGCATACGTGCTCATCCTCTTTTATGGTGTACCGGCCCTCTTCGCCATCCTCGGCCACGCGTTCGGATAGGAGGTTTCCATGCTGCGTGAACTGATGTCCATATTCCGATCCAACGATGCCATCGCGGCCATGGGCGAGAGCTTCAACGAGATGCTGGAGCTGGCCCGCGAGCTGACCCTCTCCGCCGGACGGTTCTTCTTCGTCGAGGAAACCTCGCCGGACGCGCGCACGACCATCTCGAAGCGGGACGTGCAGCTGAACAAGCTGCAGCGCAGCATCCGGAAGCAGGTCATCGCCCACCTGACCGTCGGCGACAGCGAGGGCGACGCGCCGTACTGCCTGCTCCTGCAGAGCCTGGTCAAGGACGTGGAGCGGATCGGCGACTACTGTAAGAACCTGGTGGAGATCTACGACGAGGGCGGCGGCCCCATCCCCGACGATGAAAACGCGGCCGAGCTCCGGGAGATCCGGGTCACGGTGGAGGAGACCTTCGCCGCCACGGGCGATGTCTTCGAGAACTCGGACAGCGAGACGGCGCTGGACCTGCTCCGTCGGGGCCGGGAGATCAACCGTCGCTGCGACCTGCTGGTCTCCCGCGTGGCCCGGAGCAGCTACGACGCGCCCACCACCACGACCATGGTCCTGGGCGCCCGCTACTACAAGCGGATCAGCTCCCACCTGATGAATGTGCTCTCGGGCGTGGTCATGCCGCTCCACAAGCTCGACTACTACGACGAGTGGGCGATCCCGGAGGAGCTCGAGGGGGAGGACGACACGAGCGCGTAGGCCATCGCCGCGTGGATCGGCAGCGCGGCGACGATGATGGCCAGGTTCGCCTGCGGCGTGACCGGGAGCGGGTGGACCAGCAGCCCCAGCAGCGACAGGCCCAGCAGCGTCAGCGCCAGCTTCCGGGCGACCCCCACGGCCTTCCCCGCGCCCAGCGCCACCGGCGCCAGCACCGCGAGCCCCAGCGCCAGCGGGTTCACCTGCAGCAGGTTCTCGTTTCGCCACGCGAACTCGTGGTCGGTGAACGCCCACAGCGCGAACACGATGGTGCCCAGCGCCCCGGCCACCAGGCCCCACAGTCCGCCGACCGCCGCCAGCGCCCAGCCCGCCGCCCGGCCCGTCCCACTCCCGCGTCGGGCCAGCCGCGCGAGACCGACCACCGCCCCGGCTGCGAGCAGTCCCGCCAGGAGGTGGCCCAGCGTGCGGCGCGCGGGTGAGGGGGGACCGGCCCGCGACGGGTCCTCGGGCCCCAGCGCGTCGAGCTCCCGCTCGTCCACGACCATCGGGACCGCGCGGCCGCCCCGGCGCACGGTCAGGGTTCGGAGGTCGTCCCTCAGCCGCATGGGGATGAAGGCGAGCTCCCAGCGGGTGATCGGCTGGTCCGCCAGCGGACCGAGCCCGAGGTCCATCCCGGAGGTCAGGAGCACGTCCTCGGCGGTCAGCGCCACCGCCTGGGAGCGGTAGGTGTGCCCGGCGGGCCGATCGGCGAGGGTCGCCCGCAGCGCGCCGCCCAGCGCGTCGTCCAGCGCGTCGCGCACGCGTGTGGAGCAGTTGTCGCGGAAGTAGTCGTACCGGTACCGTCGGTTCTCGGGGCGCACGTTCCACTGGACGAACTGCTGCAGCGACTCCGCCTCGGCGACCGTCAGCGCCAGCTCCTGGACCGTGGCGTCCCGCCCGGCGCGCCGGTACGCGTCCATCAGCCGATCGGTGCCCACGGACCCCATCGAATAGACCATCCGGCCCTGGAGGAACTCGAGCATGAACCCCTGCTCCGACATGTCGAAGAGCCCCCAGTGGTAGGCGATGTCGGTCCCCGCCACAGGGTCGTGGATCCAGATGGCGTTGTGACCGAACCGCTCCCAGACCTCGGCGCCGGGACCGAACGTCAGGAGGAAGACCCGGAGGCTGTCGGCGGCCGGACCCGTGACGGGGGCGGGCCGGGCGCCGGGCTCCTGTGCCGCGGGCTGGATCGGGGCCGCCGCGCGCTGGGCGAAGGCCGCCGTCGGTGCGGCCAGCAGGGCCGCCGTCAGCGAGACGGTCAGCGGAGTCGGGAGGCGTCGCTTCATGGAGCCATGCGGGGTTCCGGGTCGCGGACGAATGTACGGCACTCCGAACGAGAGCTACAACTCTGTGCCGTGCAGGGTCCCTGATCCCGGTGTGGTCCGGCCCGGTCAGGCGTTCCGATCCGCCAGGTGGTCCGCCACGTGCCCGGCGTCCTCGCCGACGCCGTAGAGCAGGTCGGAGGCGAAGGAGTACATCCAGTACAGCCCCACGAAGTACAGGCCGGGGTGGTCGGTGACGCCCCGGTGCTGGCGGGGGTAGCCGTCGCCATCGAAGACCGGGAGGTCGATCCACCGGTCGAAGTCCATCCAGAACCCCGTGGCCCAGATCACGGTGCGGATACCGGCGTCGCGGAGGTCGAGCGCCTCGCGCTGCGGCTGGTCGAAGCCGTCCTGCAGCTCCAGCTCGACCTCGGGGTCCTCCGGCGTCACGTCGATCCCCGCCTTCTCGATCAGCCCGTTGAGGTTGCTCCGGATCTCCACCGCCACCTGGTCCGCGTACCGCAGGTTCTCGTGCAGGTCGCGCGCGAACCGGAGCGTGCCGTCCTGGACCCCCTCCAGGTGCCCGAACAGGTGCACGCCGTCGCGGGCGAACCGGTGGAGGTTCAGGTCGTGGCCCCCGTCCCGACCCGAGACGTGGTGCTTCGCCGCGTGCCGCTCCTCGCGGAGCTCCTCCGGGTCGAGGGTGTCGGCCGTGTCCGCGAACGGACCGGCGCCGGCCTCGGCCGCCATCTCGAGCCAGCGCAGCACGTCGCGACCCGCGTGCCGCCGGGGCACCCTGCCCGCGGTGCCGGTGGCCATGAACACCTCCCGGCCGCTCTGGTAGAGCTCCTCCGCGATCTGGGTGCCCGACTGACCGCTCCCCACGACCAGCACGGGACCGGGAGGGAGCGCGTCGGGGCTGCGGTACTCCGACGGGTCCATCCGGGTGATGTCGTCAGGGAGCGCCGCGGCGAACGGAGGCCGCTTCGACCTGCCGTACGACCCGGCCGCCACCACCACGTTCCGGGCGCGGATGCGGCCACTCCCCGTGGTCACCTGGAACCCGTCGCCCTCGCGGGCCAGCCGCCGGACCTCGGTCCCGAACCGGATCGGCGCGTCGATCGCGCTGGCGTACCGCTGAAGGTACGCCACCACCTCGTCCTTCGGCATGAACCCGTCGGGCTCCCCGCCGTCGTACGCGAACCCCGGCAGGTCGATCATCCAGTTGGGCGTGACCAGGCAGAAGGAGTCCCAGCGACGGTCCCGCCACGAGCTCCCCACGGTGTCGGCCCGCTCCAGGATCAGGTGCTCCACCCCTCTCTCGGACAGGTGCCAGCTGGTCGCCAGCCCCGCCTGTCCCGCTCCGATCACGATGGTATCGACACTTTCGGCCACGGCTTCGCCTCCCGTCGATCGTCGAAGAGCGCGGGTGCACGTCATCACGATGACCAGAGCCCGGCCAGGTCCGCAAACCCGGGAGCCGGCGGTCCGCTTGGCCCGCGCCGGGGTCTCCGCCCCTTCCTCCACCCCCGTCGCCGGGCTTAGCTTCGTTGCCGTACCGAGACCGAGACACGTCGACGCGGGCGAGCATGGACCAGAGCGAGAGCATCGAGCGGCTGGAAGGACGGGACTTCCTCCGCACCGTCGTGGCCGACGACCTGGAGACCGGCCGGCACGACGGTCGGGTGGTGACCCGGTTCCCGCCGGAGCCCAACGGGTACCTCCACATCGGCCACGCCAAGTCGATCTGCCTGAACTTCGGGATCGCCGAACAGTACGGCGGCAAGACCAACCTCCGGTTTGATGACACCAACCCGCTGAAAGAGAACATCGAGTTTGTCGAGTCGATCCAGCGCGATGTGCAGTGGCTGGGCTTTCAG
>JAWVYT010000210.1:0-4920 GCA_033722595.1 Longimicrobiales bacterium | reverse complement strand
TCGATATCCATCCCGACAACGAGAACGTGATGTACGTGGCCGTGGGCTCCGGCGGCGTCTGGAAGACGACGAACGCGGGGACCACCTGGGAGCCCATCTTCGACGGTCAGACGTCGTATTCCATCGGCTCGGTGACCCTCGACCCGAGTGCGCCGGATATCGTCTGGGTCGGCACTGGGGAGAACGTCGGAGGACGCCACGTAGGGTTCGGCGACGGGATCTACCGGAGCACCGATGGCGGCCGGACGTGGCGGAACATGGGGCTGGAGGCCTCCGAGCACCTGTCCACCATCATCGTGCACCCGGAGGACTCGGACGTGGTCTGGGTCGCGGCCCAGGGCCCGCTCTGGAGCCCGGGCGGCGAGCGCGGGCTGTACAAGACCACAGACGGCGGCGAGACCTGGCGGAAGGTGCTGGGCGATGACGACTGGACGGGCGCGACGGACATCGTCATGGATCCGCGCAACCCGGACCGTCTCTACGCGGCGACCTGGGACCGGCACCGCACGGTGGCGGCCTACCTGGGCGGTGGCCCCGGCTCCGGGATCCACAAGAGTGAGGACGGGGGCGAGACGTGGACGCAGCTGCGGACCGGGCTCCCCGGCGGTCCGCTCGGCAAGATCGGGCTGGCGATCTCGCCGCAGAAGCCGGACATCGTCTACGCGGCCATCGAGACGATCCGGACCGAGGGCGGCGTGTGGATGTCCGAGGACCGGGGCGAGTCGTGGCGGAAGATGTCCGACGCGGTCTCCGGTGGCACGGGCCCGCACTACTACCAGGAGCTGTACGCCTCACCCCACCACTTCGGCCGGCTCTGGCTGGTGAGCAACACCACGCTCTACAGCGAGGATCACTTCGCCACGTACGAGCGGATCAACAACGACAACAAGCATGTCGATGACCACGCCATCGCGTTCCGGCCGTCGGATCCCAGCTACATCCTCTTCGGCTCCGACGGCGGGCTCTACGAGACGTTCGACCACATGGAGACGTGGCGGTTCGTGAGCAACCTGCCGGTGATGCAGTACTACAAGATCGCCGTGGACGACGCCGAGCCGTTCTACCACGTCTACGGCGGCACCCAGGACAACGGCTCGAACGGCGGACCGATCCGGACGGCCTACGACCACGGGATCCGGAACGCCGAGTGGTTCAAGACGCTGGGCGCCGACGGCCACGACCAGGCCACGGAGCCCGGCAACCCGAACATCCACTACGGCGAGTTCCAGCAGGGCGTGCTGTTCCGTACCGACCGGATCACCGGCGAGCAGGTGTTCATCCAGCCGCAGGCCGGGGAGGGCGAGCCCCACGAGCGGTTCAACTGGGACGCGCCGATCGAGGTCAGCTTCCACTCGCCGACCCGGATCTACCACGCGAGCTATCGGGTCTGGCGGAGCGACGACCGGGGCGACAGCTGGACGGCCATCTCCGGCGACCTGACCCGGAGCCAGGAGCGGCTCGCGCTGCCGATCATGGGCCGGACCCAGAGCTGGGACAATGCCTGGGACGTGGGCGCGATGTCGAACTACAACACCGTCACCTCCATCGGCGAGAGCCCGCTCGACGAGGACCTGATCTATGCGGGCACTGATGACGGACTGCTATGGGTCACCGAGGACGGCGGCGAGAACTGGCGCCGCATCGAGGTCGGCAGCATCGACGGGATCCCCGACCGGGCGTTCGTCAACGACATCAAGGCCGACCACCATGACCCGAACACCGTGTACGTGGCGCTGGACAACCACAAGTACGGCGACTTCACGCCCTATCTGATCCGGAGCACGAATCGGGGCCAGGACTGGGAGAGCATCGCCGGCGATATCCCCGACCGGCACCTGGTCTGGCGCGTGGTGCAGGACCACGTGGACCCGGACCTGCTCTTCGCCGCAACCGAGTTCGGCGTCTTCTTCACCGTGGACGGCGGCGAGGTGTGGACGGAGGTGCCGGGCGCGCCGACGATCTCGTTCCGCGACATCGTGATCCACCGCGACCAGGAGGATGTGGTGGCCGCCTCGTTCGGGCGCGGGATCTACGTGCTGGACGATTACACACCGCTCCGGGAGGGCGCCGACGGGCTGAGCGGCGAGGCGATGCTGTTCGACACCCGACCGGCGCTCTGGTACCAGCCGAAGGACATCCAGGACTCCCAGGGGGCGGACCAGTGGACGGCGGAGAACCCCCCGTTCGGCGCCGTGTTCACGTACTGGCTGCGAGACGATTACGAGACGCTCGAGGCCGAGCGGCGGGCGCGGGAGCGGGCGATCGAGGAGGGTGAGGACGTGCCCTTCCCGGGCTGGGACCGGCTCGAGGCCGAGATGCGGGAGCAGGGACCGTACGTGCAGGTGGTCATCCGGGACACGGCCGGGACCGTCATCAACCGGGTAAACGGGCCGACATCGGCGGGGATCCACCGGGTCGCGTGGGGTCTGGAACTCATGTCCAACGCGCGGGTGGAGCTCGAGAGCCGTGGCGGGTTCGGCGGCTTCGGGTTCCCCGTCTGGCCCGGCACCTACACGGCCACACTGGTCAAGATCGACAGCGGGATGGTTACCGAGCTGACGGACCCGGTGGAGTTCGAGGTCGTCCCGCTCTACGAGCCCGCGCTGGCGCGCGCTTCGGGGTCGGAGGTCGCGTCGTTCCGCGCAGGGGTCGAGGCGTTCCAGCTGGCGCTGACGCGAGCGTCCGACCTGCTGGACGAGCAGATCCAGAAGGTCGAGGCGATGCAGACGGCGCTGAGCCGGGCCGAGAGCCCGGAGCCGGCGTTGAACGCCCGGCTCTACCAGACCCGCCTCGAGATGCTCGAACTGCAGGAACGGATGGAGGGCAGCGAGGCGAAGGACGAGGTGGGTGAGCGGGACCCGCCGACGCCGTCGAGCCGGCTCTTCACCGGCTACCGGGGACTGACGACCAGCTACGGGCCGACGGAGCTCCACCGGCGGACCGTCGCCGCCGGGCAGGCCGAGCTGGAGCCGATTCGCCAGGAGATCCAGCGCTACGCCGACGAGGTGGTGCCGGCGCTCATGGAGGCCGTCGAGGCCACGGGAGCCCCGCCCATCGAAGGCGGCGGCTGAGGACCCTGTCGGTCGAGCACCGGGTCGGTCTCGCCGCCCCGGTGGGAAGCGGCTCCGCATTTGCACTCCGCGGGGCCGCTTCCTATTGATGCCCACGAGCGAATGGACACCCATCCCTCGAGACGGAGGTCCGCCATGAACCAGCGGTTCGGCATCGCTCTCACCCCCCTGGCTGTCGCGATCTTCGCGTCGACGGCCGTGGCGCCAGAATCCAGCCCGCCAGAGTACACCGTCCGAGCCACGGACTACGCCTTCGAGGCTCCCGCCGAGGTGCCGGCGGGGCCGGCCACGTTCCGGCTGGTGAACGAGGGCAGCGAGCTGCACCACGCGGTCCTGGTGCGCCTCGGGGACGGACACACCGCGGACGAGCTGAAGGAGCATCTGGTCGCCCAGGACGTTCGAGCGCCGGGCCAGCCGGAGCTGCCCACGTGGGCTACGCTCCTGGGCGGGCCCAACGCCACCCGACCGGGCGGGGGCGAGGCCGTGGCCACGGTACCGCTCCGGCCAGGGAGCTACGCCTGGATCTGCGTGGTTCACTCGCCGAAGGATGGCGTTCCCCACTACGAGCAGGGGATGATCGAAGGGATGGAGGTCACGCCTGGGCAGCGGGCCGACCTTCCGGATGCCGACATGCTCATGCGCTTGACGGACTATGACTTCGATCTGTCCGATCCCCTCACGCCGGGCACCCACACGATCCGCGTCCGAAACTACGCCGCCCAGCCGCACGAGGTGGTCATCTTCAAGCTGGCGCCCGACAGGACCCCGCAGGACCTGGAGCACTACATGGAGGCCCTGCTGAACCCGGGCACACCGGTGCCGGAGGGCCCGCCGCCGGCCGCGCCCGTGGGCGGCGTCTCGCCTATCGCGCAGGGGGAAGCCAACAACATGACGCTCCAGGTCTCACCCGGCACATACGTGCTGCTGTGCGTCCTCCCCGATGCCGGTGACGGCCGTCTCCACGTGGCCCACGGGATGCGGAAAGTCATCACGGTGGAGACGTCCGCAGGGTCAGCCGACAGCGGCGCTGGCTGGACCGGAGCGGAGTAGGCGGGGCGCGGACGAACCGCGCGCGAATCGGAAACCCCCGAGAAAGAGGCGCCCGGAGCGATAGGGGCGATGACGACCTGCGGGGCCCCGGTTCGTCGCCCCCGAGGGGTAGCCGGGTCGTCACTCAGCGGAACGGCACGGGACGCGACCTTCCCGTCCCATAGTGCCGTCCGAGTGCGCGGTCTACCGGTCCCGCGCCTCCCGGTACGCCGCCGTCAACGTCGGGTCCTCGGCGATCTCGTAAAGGAGGGAGTCGAGGGTCGCCCGGGTCATCTCATGCGCGGCGAGGATCGAGTCCACCGCCATCGGCCGTGCCTCGATGGCATTGGCCACTACGGCCACCTCGCCCACCCAGGCCGGGACGGCCTCGGCCTCCGCTTCCGCGGTCCCCGGCCCGGCCTCCTCGGGCGCATCGCCACACGCCCCCACCGCAATGCCGAGCAGCAGCACCAGCCCTGCCCTCCGAAGCTCCTTCATCGCTGCCCTCCGTTCCCCTGATCGTGACCGCTCGGACCGCCGCCCTGGCCCTGACCACCGCCCTGACCCTGACCGCCGCCCTGGCCCTGGCCGCCGCCCTGACCCTGGCCGCCGCCCTGACCCCGGGCCGGCATCGAGTCGGAGCCGCCGCCCCGCTGACCGCGGGCGGCGCCTCTCGCCGTGTCGGCCGCGCTGTCGGCCATCATCCGACCCTGGCCCCGCACGCTGTCCCGCATCATTCCGGGCCCCATGAGAGTGTCCGCCGCTCCGCGGCCGCGAGCGCCCGCCGGACCGCCCCGTCCCTGGCCGGGCCGCGCCATGG
>JAWVYT010000209.1:0-4937 GCA_033722595.1 Longimicrobiales bacterium | reverse complement strand
TTCTTCGAGAGGTGCAGGTTGAAGTCGCCGATGGGGTCGCGGGCCGCGGCGACGGAGGCCCGGCGGCGGAGCAGGTAGTCCACCATGGAGTCGAACGAGGTGGCCAGGTAGTCGACCGCGTCGTCGCTGTGGAGGTCCCAGCGGGAGCGGTCGAGCATGCGGCCGAACACGTTCTGCCACCGCTCGTTGTCCTGGATCCGGACCATGCCGCGGAAGATCCGGCGGTTGGTCTCGAAGCTGAACAGCGTGCCGCTCAGGACCGTGTCGAAGAGGTTGTCGGCCTCGCTGTGGTCGTAGTCCATGACCACCTCCCGGGCGCGGCCCGTGTACCCCTCGCCCAGCTCCACGTCGAGCCGGTGCTCCCAGTAGGAGTGGCCGAGCGACTTCGTGGAGCTGGTCAGCATCAGCTGCCGCGGCACGAAGAAGTTGTGGGCGATGGTGTCGGCCGCCAGGTGGCAGAGGTAGCCGTAGCCGGCGGCCCGGAGCCGGTCGTTGCGCGCCGCGTCCAGGATCTCCTCGCCCACGTGCCAGTAGTGGGAGTGGCGGCCGGCGGGCACGTACTTCTTGGCGAACGAGATGTCGGCGGCGACGGAGCCGTACAGGAAGCTCAGCGGGTAGGCCCGGAGCAGGTCGGCGATGGCGGCCGGGAGCAGGTACAGCGAGCTCAGCAGCTGCTCGCCGAGGAACACGTGGGTGGCGGGCCCGAACGCGAGCAGCCGGTCGGGCGTGAGCAGCAGGAGCGCCACCGCCCCGGCCACGGCGGCCAGGGGCTTGAGCGCAGGGCGCGACAGGGGGTTCAAGCCGTCGTCGCTAGCTGCGGATCTTCTTCGCGCTCTTCTTGAGCGATTTCTGTGCGCTGTCGAGCTGGTCGGCGACGGTGTCGGCGATCTCGTCGCGTGCGTCGGCCACCATCTTGGCGACCTCCGAGCGCATGTCGGCGATGACGGCGCGGCTCGCGTCGATCATTTCGTCGCGCCAGTCGGCGGCGGCGGACGCCCGGCTGCTCACGGCGCTGCCCACCTGCTTCTTCGCCGACGTAGCGCGCTTCTCGAGCTTCTTCCGGTACGGCTTGATCTGCTTCATGATCCGCTCGCGGCGGGTGGGCGGCTTCGGCGCGAAGAGGAGCGCCGCGCCGACCCCCAGCAGGAGGCCGACCGCGAAGGCCGAGGCATATTCCGTCGTCTGGTCCGTATCCATGACTCACTTCCTTCCCGAGTCGAAGTCGGCTCGCGCCGGGCGGTCCCGGGGCGAGGGTCTCACGTGCCCTCTGTGCTGCAACGGTCGGGCCGACGGCCGCGCCGCGCCTACGGGGCCGGGGCCCGCGCGGCGTCGTCCTCGCGGATCTCACCGGCCCGCCGGAGCAGGTCGCGGGTCAGGAGCGGACCGATCAGCTCGCTGGCGGCCACGGCCACCACGATGGTGGCGAAGGCCGTGCCGGTGGCGGCGCCCGGACCCGCGATGGCCCCGTAAGTTAACGCCGCGCTGAGCGCCATGGCCAGACTGATCCCGCCCTGCGGGACGAGCCCGAGCCCGACCCCGGCGGGGACGGCGTCTCGACCGGGGATCAGCCCCCGGGCGACGGCGCCGCCGCCGAGCTTGCCGAGACCCCGGAGCAGCACGTAGCCGGCGGCCAGCGGGAGCGCCAGCCAGGTGCCCGCGCCCAGCAGCGCGCCCGCGAGGATCAGGATCACCACGTACACGGGCTTCTCCCACCCCTGGAGGATGGAGTAGACCCGCTTCCGCGACGGCGACAGGTTCGCGATCACGATGCCGGTGACCATGCAGACGAAGAGCGGTGAGAGGCCCAGGTAGAACGCGGTCCCCGCCTCGAAGACGGCCAGCCCGAGGAGGAAGAGGATGAGCTCGTCGCGCTCCGGCTTCGGCCGGGTCATCCACAGGAAGAGCACGCCGAACACCACGCCGGCGGCGGCGGCGATGGCGAGCCAGAGCCAGCCGTTCATCTCCACCAGGATCGCCGTGGACGGGTGGTAGACGGCGTAGACGGCCTGGAGCGCGAGGATGCCGATGGCCGCGTCGAGGCTGGCCACGAACATGAGGAGCCGGGTGACGGGTCCCTGGACCCGGTAGCGGCCGCCGATCAGCGCCACGCCCGCGGGCGTCGAGACGGCGGCGGTGGCGGCGGTGCCCCAGAGGATCACGGTCAGGTCGGGCGACCGTGCGCCGGCGAGCCCGAAGGCGAGGAAGGCGAGGCCGGCGAAGACGGCGAGGGTGACGATGGCTTGGACGGCGGTGAAGAGGAGCCAGCCGACGGGGAACTGCGCGAGCTGGCCGCGGTCGAGCTGGAGCCCGAAGAGGAGCCCGACCCAGCCGAGGCCGAGGGCGAAGAGCGCCTCCAGCTGGCCGATGACCTCGAGGGTCAGCAGCCCGAGGACGGGTCCGAGGAGCAGCCCGACCAGGAGGAAGTGGGAGCCGGTGGCCAGGACCAGCCGCGGGCCGAGCGGCGCGCGCTCCGGGTCGAACGCGAGCCGGGAGCCCAGCAGCCCCAGCAGCACGAGGACCAGGACGCCGGCCAGGGGGCTGAGGCCATCGCCCATCGCCGGCTACAGGTCCCCGCTGCCGAGCTCCGGCGCCAGCCCCGTGACCCGGGTCACCGGGATGGTGAAAACGATGCCCGTGGCCGGGTCGTCCATGTCGCCGCAGATCTCCTGGAGCAGCGCGATGGCGCCATCGACCTTCTCCTCGTCATCGATGACGCTGAAGATCGTCTGGTTCTGGGGCCGCGCCCGGGAGATCAGCGTCTGGAGCCCCGCGAAGATCGGGATATCGTGGCTCAGGACGTGGCCCATCCCCTCGCTGTTGATGACCGTGGCGCCGGTGATGCCCAGCTCGAGGAACCCCGACAGGATGTCGTCGAGGCGGTCCTCCTGGTTGATCACGGCGATCAGGAGCTCCATGGGGCCCGCCTCACACGTGCTGCGCGTCTTCGCGACGGATCTCTTCGATCACGGCCTCGGCGCTGTCGGCGGCCAGGAGCGTCTCCACGAACCGGCGGCTGCGGGCGAGCCGGACGATCCGGGCGAGCAGCTTGATGTGGGTCCCGGCCTCCTCGAGCGGCGAGAGCAGCATGAAGAAGAGGCGGTCCGGCTCGGCGTCCCGGTCGTCGGGGCCGAAGTCGATCCCTTCGGGCGCGATGGCGACCAGCACCCGGGCCCGGTCGACGCCCGCCACCGTGGCGTGGGGCAGCGCCACGCCGTTGCCCAGCGACGTGGTATGGCTCCGCTCCCGGGCCAGGACCGACCGGCTCACGCTCTCGGGGTCGTCGATGCGCCCGGCCTCGTGGACGGCGCGGACCATGGTGTCGATGGCATCCTCCGCGCCGTCGGCCTCCAGGTCGGTGAGGACCAGCTCGGGCTCCAGGTATTCGGTGAGGCGCATGACAGTCTCGCAGGGCGAGGAATCCGGGCGAGAAGCTAGACGCCGGCGGGCGCGGGCGTCAAGCGAGCGCCGGCCGTTTGACGCTGGTTCGACGCGCCGGATATCTTCCCCGGGAACACGGCCCCGGGGCCCCGGCTCCGACCCGCTCGTCGCGCACCGAACAGCCAGGCATGCCGAAATACGTGGTGGAAGGCGGCGTCCCGCTCCAGGGGCGGATCCGTCCCGCAGGGAACAAGAACGCCGCGCTCCCGGTGATCTGCGCGACGCTGCTCACCGACGAGCCCGTAACGCTGGAGAACGTGCCCGATATCCGGGACGTGCGCACGCTGCTCGAGCTGATGCAGCAGCTGGGGTGCGACGTGGAGTGGCAGGAGCCGAACACCGTGCGGATCCATGCGGCGTCGATCCCGGAGGCGAGCGTGGACCGGGAGCAGGCGGCGCGGATCCGGGCGTCGATCCTGCTGGCGGGGCCGATGCTGGCGCGGATGGGCCGGATGCTGCTGCCGCCCCCGGGCGGCGATGTCATCGGCCGACGCCGCGTGGATACCCATTTCCTGGCGCTCCGGCAGATGGGCGCGTCCGTGGAGACCGGCGACGGGTACCGCCTCGAGGCGGACGCGCTGACCGGCGCCGACGTGTTCCTGGACGAGCCGAGCGTGACGGCCACGGAGAACGCCATCATGGCCGCGGCGCTGGCCGACGGGACGACCCGGCTGCGGAACGCCGCGTCGGAGCCGCACGTCCAGGACCTGTGCCACATGATCAACGCGCTGGGCGGCAAGGTCGCCGGGATCGGGACCCACGTGCTCGAGATCGAGGGCGTGGACCGCCTCAGCGGCGGGACGTTCCGGATCGGCAGCGACCACATCGAGGTCGGCTCCTTCATCGGGCTGGCCGCCGTGACCCGGGGCGACATCGTCATCGAGGACGCGGCCATCGAGCACCTGGACTCCACGCTCCTGGCGTTCGAGCGGCTGGGCGTACGCTGCGAGCGGCAGGGCGACGACCTCCACGTGCCCGGCGACCAGGAGATGGTCGTCCAGGCGGACCTGGGCGGCCATATCCCCAAGATCGACGACGGGCCGTGGCCGGCGTTCCCGGCCGATCTCACGTCCATCGCGCTGGTCACCGCGACCCAGTGCACCGGGACGGTGCTGATCCACGAGAAGATGTTCGAGTCGCGGATGTACTTCGCCGACAAGATCATCGGGATGGGCGCACGGATCGTGCTCTGTGACCCCCACAGGGCCGTGGTCGTGGGGCCGTCCCACCTTTACGGCAGCACCATGGAGAGCCCGGACATCCGCGCGGGGATGGCGCTCCTGATCGCCGCGCTCGGCGCCGAAGGCGAGAGCCGGATCCACAACATCCAGCAGATCGAGCGGGGCTACGAGCGGATGGACGAGCGGCTGCGAGGACTGGGGGCGAGGGTGGTGAGGGGGGAGTGAGAGAGCGAGAGTCTAGAGTCTAGAGTCTGGAGTCTAGAGTCTAGATCTCGGATCTCAGATCTCGGATCTCAGATCTCAGATCTCAGATCTCAG
>JAWVYT010000208.1:0-4939 GCA_033722595.1 Longimicrobiales bacterium | reverse complement strand
GCCGAGACGCCTCGCGCCCAGCCGGTGGGCCAGGACCAGGAACAGCTCGGCGGTGGCCACGGCGTCGGAAAGCGCCTCGTGGGACCGGTGGGGCGGGAGCCCGAACCACTCCCGGGCGTCGGTCAGCGCGGTGGAGAACTGGGTCCGCTCCATGTTCACCAGCCCCTGGCGTCGGGCATAGCGCCGGAGCAGCTCGACCGTGTCGATGACGGCGAAGACCGGCGGCTCGTGGCCGAGGGCCCGGAACCCGTGGGCCAGGAACGGGACATCGACGCTCCACTGGTGGACGACCAGCACGCCGCCCTCCACCCGTCGCCGCACTTCCGCAAGCACGTCGGCCGGCGACGGCGCGACCTCGAGGTCGCCGGGCAGGATGTGGTGGATCCGGAGGCTGGACTCGTCGATGGGACGGTCGGAGGCGACCAGGCTGTAGTACGCGTCGCCCAGGGCGATGGCCCCCTCGCGGATCGGGACCATCCCCACCGACAGGATCGGGTCGGTCCGCGGGTCGAGGCCGCCCGTCTCCAGGTCCAGCACCCAGAGGGTGGTGCGCCGCCAATCGGCGCGCCGGATCCGGAGCCGGTGGAGGAACACCTCCGCCATCCGGAGCCAGGACCCCTTCATCCGATCCGTTCGGTCCGGTAGCGCTGGGCCATGGCGTCCTGCGCGTCCCGGACGAGCAGGAACGCCTCCTTCAGGTGCCGCCGCTCGAGGGTCGAGAGCGTCTCGATGTCGATGGTGTTCGACGGCGCTTCGCCCCGTTTCCGGGCCGCCAGCTGGGCCCGAAGCCGGAGCCGGAGCAGGAAGCCGAGCGCCTCCGAGAGGGTGTCGGCGTCGTCGGGAGCGACCACGCCGGCCTCCGCGGCGTCCTGCAGCCGCTGCCGGCTGGCCCGGGCCCGGGAGCCGGCGGCGAGCCCGTGGACGCGGGCGATCCCGACGATGGGGATGATCCCGTCCCGCTTCAGGTCGATCCCGCCGTCGTGGTCCTTGAGGCGGCCGAAGATCCCGAGCGGCGGCTTGAACGCCATGGAGGCCGCGGCGAGGTGGGCGAGGAAGATCTGGTTGCGACCGGCCGTGGCCAGGAGCTCGTGGAGCGGCTCCAGCGGGAGCTCGCCCCGCACGCCGCGGAAGTCGAAGAAGTTGGCGGCGTCCATCAGCGCCGTGGGCTCCTCCAGCTCGATCCAGCGGCGGAACTGACGGCGCCACTCCTCCATGGGCATGGCCCAGCGGGTGGCCATGTAGCCGCCCTTGCAGCGCGGGAACCCGGCCCGGAGCAGGGTGCCCACGACCCGACTCGCGAGGCGGTCGAAGTAGGCGGCCACCTCCGGGTCGGCGTCGCCGGCCCAGATCAGCGCGTTGTCCTGGTCGGTGAGGAGCGTCTGCTCCATCCGGCCCTCGGATCCGAACACGATCCATTCGTACTCGCGGGGCGGTGCCCCGAGCTCCTCCTCCGCCAGCCGGAGCGCGTTGCGGACCACCGTATCGTTGAGCCCCGCGATGAGCCGACCGATGCGCGCGGCCTCCACGCCTCCGTCGAACAGGCGCCGGACGGTGGCGGTGATCTCGTCGCTGTACCCATCGAGCTCCGCAGGGTCGTCGACCCGGCCGAGCCGCCGGGCCAGGTGGAGCGGGCTCTGGCTGTGGTGACGGAGCACATCGCCGTTGGCGATGACGCCGGTGATGGCGCCCTCCTCGGTGACCGGAAGATGGTGGATCTGGTTCGCCACCATGAAGGCCACGGCCTCGTGGAGCGGGGCGTTGGCCGGGAGCGTGAGCACCGGCCGGGTCGCGATCCGGTCCAGCGTGGTCTCGGGACCGAGCCCCGAGGCCAGCACCCGGACCCGGAGGTCCCGGTCGGTGACGATGCCGGGCTCGTCACCGGAGACCAGGACCGAGCTGATCCCCCGGTCCCGCATGGTCTCGGCCGCGCCCTGGACGGTGGCCTCGGGCGGGAGCCAGACCGGGTCGCCCTGGACCAGCTCGGCGACTGGGTCCGCCAGCCCGCCGCCCGCCGGGCCGGCCTCCTGCACCGCGGTCCGCCGGAGCCGCGCCTGGAGCCCCTGGACCAGGAACTCCGTCCACGCCGACTCCCGGAGCAGGTGGGCGCACGGCGCCTCCACCAGCCGGTAGGCCAGCGTGTCCTCGTCGGTGATGGCATCGAAGGATGGGGGGTCGCCGCTGGTCAGCGACGGGAACCCGAAGAGGTCGCCGTCCTCCAGGACCATGACCACCTGCCCGTCACGCTCCAGGCGGACGGCGCCCCTCCGGATCAGGTACATGTGGCGGGCGGGCTGGCCGCCCTGGGCCAGGACCCGCTCGCCCCGCGGCAGGTAGACGATCTCGGCCGCCTCCACCATGCACGCCAGCGCTTCCTCGCCCAGCGCGTCGAAGGGCGGGTGCGAGCGTATGAACTCCAGGTGGTCGGCCGGCGCTACCGGGCGGGACGAGGGGTCCATTCCTCCTCAGAACGCGTAGAACACACTCACCGAGATCTGGGTCGCGGACGTCGACTCGGCAACTCCTACAAAGTCGGTGTTCGCGTTCAGCCATTCCAGTCCCATGGAGTAGCCCGGCAGGTCGTACCGGAACATGGCCGACAGGATCTGGTTCTTGTCGCGCGCACCGACCGGCAGCGTCGCGCCACCGTCCCGGGCGTCATCCATCCCGCCGAACGCCCAGAGGCTGACCCGGTCGCTCAGGCGGTACCCGATCTGGGCCCAGCCGCCCACACCGTCGTAGTCACCGACCTGCGTGATGGCCGCCAGGAGCTGACCCACGGCCTGGCCGTAGTACAGGTTGCCCTGGAGGGTGACCGGCCCCGGCACGACCTTCCCGCCGACCTCCAGCGCGGTGCCGGTGAGCGGGTCCTGCCCGCCGTCGACCCCGATGCCGTCGGGGTCCTTCTGGTCGATGTGCCCCACGACGTACGCGTTCCAGGCGCCGAACTCCGCCTCTCCGGCCACGTCGAGCCGCGCCTCCAGCTGTGGGAACAGCCCCGCCTCCCCGGCGCTCGGGAACGTCGGCCCCGCCCCGCCGGTCACGTGCGACCATGAGCCGGCCAGCGCCGCGACCTGCAGTCGGGTCAGGGGCCCGTCCTCCCCGCTCGCCAGCGTGTGGTGCACCGCGATGCCGGGGAACCGCCACCCGATCACGCCACCGCTCCCGTACCCCAGCGGGAAGGCGATATGGGAGAGCGAGTTGGGCACGGCGCCGAAGCTCGGCGACCACATCTGTCCGATCCGCAGCGTGGTCGTGCCGTTGCTGAGGTCGGCGTAGGCGAGCCGCAACCGCGGGATCGGCATCTCGTCCCCGAACGGCTCGTTGCTGGCGAACCCGCCGAACAGGTCGACCTCGAACGTGGCCGAGGTGATCCAGTCGTCGTCCTGCTCCCGGAAGAAGCGCAGCGACAGCCGGGTGTTCCGGACGTCCCCGCCGTGGAACCACCGGTCCTCGGTCCGCTCCACGGGCGGTGCGGTGTTCGCCGCCTGCCCCTGCGTGAAGAGGCCGAACGGCTGGTTCTGGGCGTACATCGTCGCGCTGATGAACCCGCTGATGGTCAGCCCGGTGCTCGAGGCCGGCGCCACCTGGGCGGCGCCCTCCCCCGGAAGGAGGAGGGCCAGCCCGAGGATGGCACACGACGCCGTCTTGATCGAATGTGTCATGGCTCCATCTCCTCGATGACAGGGACGTCCGAGATGTCCGTCGAATCCTCGCCGTGCGGGTGCCGGATGTGGTCCACCAGGTCCCGGATCTCCTGCGGCGGCGGCGCCGTGGCCAGGCTGACGACGATGGTCACGGCGAAGTTGATGAGCATCCCGATGGTGCCGATTCCCTGGGCCGTGATGCCCAGGAACGAGTCGACGATCGGCGCGTCCGTGCCGAACAGCTGCACGGACCGGTTCAGCAGGATGAACGTGGCGGTGAAGCCGAGCCCGGCGATCATGCCGGCGATGGCGCCCTGGCTGTTCGCCCGCTTCCAGAAGATCCCGAGCACGATGATCGGGAAGAAGCTGGCCGCGGCGAGGCCGAAGGCGAAGGCCACCACCTCGGCGACGAATCCCGGCGGGTTGATCCCGAAGTAGGCCGCCACCAGGACCGCCAGACCGATGACGATCCGCCCGACCCGGAGCCGCTTGGCGTCCGTGGCCTCGGGGTTGATCATCTGGCCGTACAGGTCGTGCGCGAACGCGCTGCTGATCACCAGCAGCAGGCCGGACGCCGTGGACAGCGCGGCGGCCAGGCCACCGGCGGCCACGAGTCCGATGATCATCGGTGTCAGGCTCGCGATCTCCGGCAGCGCCAGGACGATGATGTCCCGGTCGATGCTCGCCGCGAGACCGGCGGCGCCGAAGAGCTCGGCGGCCTGCATGATCCCGTCGCCGTTCGCGTCGTTCAGGTTGATGAGCCCGGTCTCCATCCAGTTCTGGACCCACCCCGTCGCCGCGACCACGTCCACCGGCTGATTGGCCAGCGTGTCCAGCATGTAGTACTTGGCGAACACGGCCACCGTCGGGGCCGTGGTGTAGAGGATCCCGATGAAGAGGAGGGCGAAACCCGCCGACCACCGGGCCGCGCTCACGCTCCGCACGGTGTAGAACCGCACGATCACATGGGGCAGCCCGGCCGTCCCCACCATCAGCGCGATGGTGATGGCGAAGACGTTGATCTGGGATAAGTTCGTGAACGGCGAGCTGTACCCGCTCAGCCCGAGGTCACGGCTGAGGTCGTTCAGCAGCGGCAGCACTTCGCCGATGGCCACCTGCGGGACCGGGAACCCGGTCAGCACCATGGCGATGGCGATGGCCGGGACCAGGTACGCGAAGATCAGCACGCAGTACTGCGCCACCTGCGTGTACGTGATCCCCTTCATCCCGCCCCAGATGGCGTAGAAGGCGACGATCACCATCCCGATCAGCACGCCGACCTCCACCGACACGTT
>JAWVYT010000207.1:0-4944 GCA_033722595.1 Longimicrobiales bacterium | reverse complement strand
TAGAGGAACGGCATGAAGCGGATCCTGGTGACGGGAGCGGCCGGCCAGATCGGGACGGAGCTGGTCCCGGCCCTGCTGGCGCGTTACGAGGGCGCGACCGTCGTCGCCACGGACATCAAGGACCGGTCGGATCCGCTCCCGGGGGACGCCACCTTCCGGGTGCTGGACTGCACCGACGCGGAGGCGGTCGGCGCCCTCGTCGCCGGGGAGGGGATCGACACCATCTACCACCTGGCGGCGATCCTGTCGGCCACGGCCGAAGGCGTGCCCCAGAAGGCGTGGCAGGTGAACATGGGCGGGCTGTACACCATCCTCGAGGCGGCGCGGGAGCACGACTGCGCGGTCTTCGTCCCCAGCTCCATCGCCGCCTTCGGCCCGCAGACGCCGTCGGACCCCGCGCCCCAGGACACGGTCCAGCGGCCGAACACCCTCTACGGCGTCACGAAGGTGGCCGGCGAGCTGCTCTGCGACTACTACCACACCCGGTTCGACGTGGACGTACGGGGCGTCCGCTACCCGGGGCTCGTCAGCTACGCCGCGCCGCCCGGGGGCGGGACCACCGACTACGCCGTGGAGATCTTCCACGCCGCTCTCGAGGCTGGCCGCTACACCTGCTACCTGGAGCCCGACGCCCAGCTCGACATGATGTATATGCCCGACGCGCTGCGGGCCGCTATGGAGCTCATGGACGCGCCCGCCGACCGCCTCGAGCACCGGAACGCGTTCAACATCGCGGCCATGCAGCTCACGCCGGCCGGCCTCGCCGACGCCATTCGAGAGCACATCCCGACGTTCGAGATCGACTACGACGTGGACCCCGAGCGCCAGGCGATCGCGGAGTCCTGGCCCCGCCGCGTCGACGACTCCGCCGCCCGCGCCGAGTGGGACTGGCGCCCCGACTACGACACGGCCGCCATGGTCGAGGACATGCTCGCGAAGCTGGCCCCACGCCTCGGCGTATGAAGAGGCAAGAGTGCAAGAGTGCAAGATGCAAGATCGGTATCCACCGCTACGTCCCGCCCTCCTGCCACCTGCCTCTTGCACTCTTGCCTCTTGCACTCTTGCATCTTGCACTCTTGCACCTTGCACTCTTGCACCTTGACCCCGAACTGCCATGCCACTCGACAAGCTGATCCCCGTCCTCGAGAACGAAGTCGCCCAGATGGAGGAGGAGGGGCGCGCGAAGGGCGCTGAGACGGTCGTCACCGGTGTATTGAAGCCGGAGGGCGGACGCGGGCCCCGGTTCCACCTGGAGGGCCACGGGACGAAGGAGTTCATCCGGATGAACTCGAACTCGTACCTGGGGATGGGGCTCCGCGAGGAGGTCATCGCCGCCGAGGAAGCGGGCAGCGAGGCGTTCGGCGCCGGCCCCGGCGCGGTCCGGTTCATCAGCGGGACGTACGCCGCGCACATCGCGCTCGAGGAGCGGCTGGCGTCGTTCCACAACCGGGAGGCCGGGATGATCTTCAGCTCGGCCTACGCCACCATCATGGGGATCGTCACGCCGCTGATCACGCCGGAGACGGTGGTCATCAGCGACGAGCTGAACCACAACTGCATCATCAACGCGATGCGACTGGCGCGCCCTGCGGAGAAGATCATCTACCCGCACAACGACACCGCGGCGCTGGAGGACGCGTGCGCGAAGGCCGTCGGCAAGGGGAACCGCCTGCTCGTGGTGACGGACGGGATCTTCAGCATGCGGGGCGACCACGCGCCGCTGGACACCATCATGGACACGGTCCACCGGAGGGACGACGACTTCGAGGAGGGCGCGTTCGTGGTGGTCGACGACTCCCACGGCGTCGGCGCGTTCGGCGAGACGGGCCGGGGCACGGAGGAGTACACCGGCACGAAGGTCGATCTGCTGGTGGGCACGCTGGGCAAGGCGTTCGGCGTGAACGGCGGCTACATCGTGGGCCCGTCGGCGGTGATCCGGTACCTGCGCGAGACCTCGCCGTTCTACATCTACAGCAACCCGATCACGCCGGGCGAGGCGCTGGCGGCGACGAAGGCGGTGGACCTGCTGGACCGCGCCGACGGCCGTCGACTGCTGGAGCACCTCCGGACGCTGACCGGTCAGTTCGAGGAGGGGCTCGAGGAGCTGGGGTTCGAGACGATCCCCGGCGACCACCCGGTCGTCCCGCTCATGGTCCGCGACACTGCGCGCACGCGCGCGCTGGTCGACCATCTGTTCGAGAACGGTGTGCTGGCCACGGGGCTGGCGTACCCGGTGGTGCCGAAGGGCGACGAGGAGATCCGGTTCCAGGTCAATGCGGACCACACGGAGCGCGACATCGACGCCGTGCTCGAGGTCCTGGCCGCCTTCGAGGACTGAGCAGGGCGTCGTATCGTGAGCGACGACCGGACCCTCCAGGTCGCCATCGTGGGCTACGGGCTCGGCGGCGCCGCGTTCCACGCCCCTGTCATCGACGCGACGCCGGGGCTCGACGTGGCGGCCGTGGTCACGTCGGACCCGGACCGGAGCGCTGCTGCCGCGGCCCGGTACCCGTCCGCCACGGTCGTCCCGAGCGCGGACGACGCCTGGGCCCTGGCCGGCCGCCTCGATATCGCGGTCCTGGCCACGCCCAACCGGACGCACGTGCCGCTGGGCCTCGCCGCCCTCGACGCGGGGCTCCACGTGGTGGTCGACAAGCCGCTCGCGGCGTTCGCCGACGACGCCCGCCGGCTGATCGACGCCGCGCGGGACCGGGACCGCGTGCTCACCGTGTACCAGAACCGCCGGTGGGATGGCGACTTCCTGACCCTCCGCCGACTCCTCGACGACGGCGCGCTAGGCGAGGTGTACCGGCTCGAGTCCCGGTTCGAGGGCTGGCGCCCGGTCCCGAAGCCCGGCTGGCGGCAGGACCCGGCGCCGGAGGAGGCGGGCGGGCTGCTCTACGACCTGGGCGCCCACCTGATCGACCAGGCGATCCTCCTGTTCGGGCCGGTCCGTGACGTCTACGCCGAGGTCGACCGTCGGCGCGACGGGGCGCGGGTCGAGGACGACGTGTTCCTGGCGCTGACCCACGACGCCGACGTCCGGTCGCACCTGTGGATGAACAAGATCGCCGCGGGGCGCGGCCCCCGCTTCCGGGTGCTGGGCTCCGGCGGCACGTGGACCAAGCACGGCCTCGACCCCCAGGAGGCCCGCCTCCGGGCCGGTGGCGACCCCTCGGAGCCCGGCTTCGGCGAGGAGCCGGAGTCGGCGTGGGGCACGCTGCACGACGGGCGCGAGTCGAGGAGGGTGCCCACGGAGCCCGGCCGCTACACCGCCTTCTACGCCGCCCTCGCCGAGGCCGTCCGCGGGGAAGGCGCGCCCCCGGTGGACCCCGCCGCCGCGGTCGCGGTGCTGGAGGTGATCGAGGCCGCGCTCGGGCAGGCGGACGCGAGGTGAGGGCGAAGACGAAGCGTCAGCTGGCGCTGGTG
This sequence comes from Longimicrobiales bacterium, assembly GCA_033722595.1. Classification (GTDB taxonomy): domain Bacteria; phylum Gemmatimonadota; class Gemmatimonadetes; order Longimicrobiales; family RSA9; genus JAWVYT01. Next base: position 1,515 of record JAWVYT010000207.1, on the reverse strand, counting down.
GCCGGGCTGACGGTCTGGCTCGTCGCCGTCTGGCTGCTGTGGTGGTCGCCGGTGATCTACCCGCTGAAGCTGTTCGTGGTACTCCTGCACGAGGCGAGTCACGGGGCCATGGCGCTGGCCACCGGCGGCGAGGTTCTGCGGATCGTCGTGACGCCGGGACAGGGCGGCGTGTGCTACTGCCCCGGCGGGAACGCGTTCCTGACGCTGTCCGCCGGCTATCTGGGCAGTCTTGGGTGGGGCGCGCTGATCCTGCTGGCCGCCCGCGCCAAACGGCCGGGGCCCCGGAACGTCACGACGGTGATCGGGCTGGCGGTGCTGCTCCTCACGGCGCTCTACGTCCGGAACGGCTTCGGGATCCTGTTCGGCTCGCTGTTCGGCGCCGCACTGATCGCGCTCCGGTCGGCGGGCCGGACCGTCCATGTCCTGACCCTCACGGCGCTGGGGCTCACGTCGTGCCTCTACGCGCTGCTGGACATCAAGAGCGACGTGCTCGACCGGCCGTACCTGGAGTCCGACGCGCGGCTTCTGGCCGAGATGACCGGCGTCCCGACGGTGGTGTGGGGCGTGCTCTGGATCGGGCTGGGCATCGCCGTCAGCGTCTGGCTCTTCCGCCGGGCGCTGGAGCGGGCCTGAGGCCGGGGCCTAGCGCCGTACGCCGAGCCCGGTCAGCCGCCGTCCGGGACGCTGACGCGGCCCTGGATGTCCCGGTAATGGACGGAGCCGCTGCCGTCATCCTCGAGGATGAAGTCGCCGCCGACCCCGACCACGGTGATGCTGCCGCTGCCGTCATCCTCGATCCGGACATCGCCGGCGACATCGCGGATATCGATGGAGCCGGACCCGTCCTCCGTGATCAGCACGCTGCCCCGTACGTCGACGATCTCGATTTCGCCGCTGCCGTCGTCGAGCTCCACGGCGCCGACCCGCTCGACCCGGATCTCGCCGGAGCCATCGTCGATGATCACACCGCCTGTGATATCCCGGACGTGCAGGCTGCCGGAGCCGTCCTCGATGCGGAGCCCGGCGATCCCCTCGACCGTCACGCTGCCGCTCCCGTCCTGCACATCGGCCGCCAGCGCCCGGGGCATCTCCACGACGAGGTCCATCCGGACGTACCCGCCCCGCCAGCCGCCGGCCTCCGGCAGGTCCGCCTCGACCCACGCCGCGTCCCGGCGCCGCTCTAGGATGAGCCGGGCGTCGGCCGCCAGCTCCTGGTCGCTGGCGCAGAGCACGCCCCGGACCCGGACGTGGCTCACATCGGCGCCCGTGACCTCCAGCGAGCCGGCGGCCGCGTCGACGAGCACGCCCTCGAGCTCTGCGGCGTCGATCTGGCGGTCCACGTCGCGTCGGACGTCGCACCGGTCCTGGGCTGCAGCACCGGTGGGGAGTGCGAGGATCAGGATCAGCGTGGAGATGGCACGTGTCATGGTCGGTCTCCGATCGATCTGCGTGGGTACGGCCTCATGGTGTTGGATGCCCGAGCCCACCACAAGGTTGGATGAAGCTCACCACCGC
>JAWVYT010000206.1:0-4949 GCA_033722595.1 Longimicrobiales bacterium | reverse complement strand
TGCAGCGCGTCGGTGTACAGGCGGAAGAACCGGACGCAGCGGCCGAAGACCTCCCCGGCGCCGGGACGTCGGCCGGCGTCGAGATGCACGGCCATGGCGTCCACGACCCTCAGGATCAGTCGGTGCTCGTCCCGCAGCGTGCGCGTGGGCTGGCACGAGCCGTCGGCAGGCGGATTCCGGGTCACAGGATCTCCAGATTCGCGAGCGGAAGGAAGGACGATCCAAGATGGGATGCCGGCACCCGGAGGAGCAAGGCGGACGGAAGAAGCGCGGCTGGGAGCAAGTCGAACGGAAGAAGGGCGCTGTGAGCAAGCCGGAGGGCGAGCGGTCGGCTCGCCCGGAAATCCCCCACGGCCGCCCCCGGGGGTTTCCCGATTGTAGGGGACCGGCCGGGCCGGGAGATTCATGGTGGTCGCGCGTGATCCCGCGCGTAACGTGGCAGGAAGCCCCGACGGAGGAGGACTGTGGCCCTGAACAGCGGTGCCGGCACGGAAGGACCCGAACAGGCGACGGACCCCCGACCTTCGGCCGCGGACCCGCCACCCTTCCTGTCGGGGAACGAGGCCATCGCCCGGGGCGCCTGGGAGGCCGGCGTCCTGGTGGGAGCCGGGTACCCGGGAACGCCCAGCACGGAGATCCTGGAAGCGCTGTCCGGGCTCCAGGGCGTGGACACGGAGTGGTCGCCGAACGAGAAGGTCGCGCTGGAGGTTGCGGTCGGTGCGTCGCTCGGCGGCGCCCGGGCCCTCGCCACCATGAAGCACGTGGGCGTGAACGTGGCGGCGGACCCGCTCTTCAGCGCGGCGTACATGGGCGTGCGCGGCGGACTGGTCGTGGTCACGGCCGACGACCCGGGGATGCATTCGTCGCAGAACGAGCAGGACAACCGCCTCTTCGCCCGCCACGCCCGGATCCCGCTGCTGGAGCCGGCCACGCCCGACGAGGCGCGCCGCTATACCGACGCGGCGTTCGTGCTCTCCGAGCGGTATGACACGCCCGTCCTGCTCCGGACCACGACGCGGCTGTCCCACGGCACGGGCCGGGTCCACATCGGCCCCCGCCGCCCGGCCCCGCCGCGGCCCTACCGGAAGGACGCGCGGAAGAACGTGGTGCTGCCGGCCCACGGCCGGGTCCGTCACCGCTGGATCGAGGAGCACCGGATCCCGGGGCTTCTGGGCGAGGCGGAGCGGTGGGCCGAAGCGATCCCGGGGATGGGCGAGCTGGCGTTCATCACGGCGGGCGTGCCGTACCTGTACGTGCGGGAGGCCTTCCCCGACGCGCCGGTGCTCCGGCTCGGGATGACGTATCCGATCCCGAGGGTCGCGATCCACCAGTTCGCGGCCCGGTACGCCGGCAGGCGGCTGATCGTCGTGGAGGAGCTGGAGCCGTACCTGGAGGAGCAGGTTCGGGCTCTGGGGATCGAGGTCCAGCGACGGCGGTGGCCCCGGTACGGCGAGCTGTCGGTGGCCGCGCTCCGGGACGCCGTGCGGGGCGACCGCTCGCTGCCCGTGCGCGGCTCGGTCGAAGCGGACGCCGCCGCGAGGGATGAGGCCGGATCCCCGGCGCCGCTGCCCGGTCGCCCGCCGGCGCTCTGTCCGGGCTGCGCGCACCGCGGCGCGTTCCACGCCCTGGGCCGGATGGACGCCATCGTGTCGGGCGACATCGGCTGCTACACGCTCGGCGCCCTGGCCCCGCTGGACGCCATGGACGCGTGCATGAACATGGGCGCGTCCATCGGCATGGCCCACGGGATGGAGAAGGTGCTGCCCGAGGCGCAGCGGAAGAAGCTGGTCAGCGTGATCGGCGACTCGACGTTCTACCACTCGGGCGTCACCGGTCTCATGGACCTGGTCTACAACGGCGGGACCGGGACCGTGGTGGTCCTGGACAACCGGACCACGGCGATGACCGGCCACCAGGAGCACCCGGGGTCCGGGTGCACCCTCGGCCGGGAGCCGGCGCCGCGGATCGATATCGCCGGAGTCGCCCGCGCCGTGGGCGTCGAGGACGTGCGGTCGCTGGACACCTACGACCTCCTGGACGCGTGGCGGACGCTGGACGACGCCGCCCGCGCGGACCACCCCACGGTGGTGATCGCCAACAAGCCGTGTGTCCTGAAGGAGCGGGTCTCCTTCGGTGATGGCGTGGTGCTGGACCCGGACCGGTGCACGGACTGCCTGGCGTGCACGCGTCTCGGATGCCCGGCCATCGAGGAGCGCGACGGCCGGCTCGCCATCAACGAGCTGCTGTGCAACGGCTGCACCCAGTGCCAGCAGGTCTGCGCGGACTGCAACGCCGGGATCGACGTCCCGCTCATGCTGGAGCTCGTGGGCCGGGGTCGTACGGAGGAGGCGTTCGACGTGGTCCTCCGGTCCAACCCGCTCCCGGCCGTCTCCGCCCGGGTCTGCCCGCACCCGTGCGACCACGACGTGAACGCGCTGGGCTACCCGCAGGCGGCCGCGTTCGCGGCGAGGCACCCGGAGCTCGCGACCCGGTTCCCGGACGGCGGGGAGAAGATCTCGATCCGCGCGGTCGAGCAGTACCTGGGCGATTGGGCCCTCGACCACGTCGACGGCACCCGGCTGGGCCCGGCGGATGAGCTCGGCCGGTCCGTGGCCGTCATCGGCTCCGGCCCCGCCGGGCTGTCCGCCGCGTGGTACCTCCGTCGGGCCGGCGCCCGCGTCACCGTCTTCGAGTCCGACGACGCGCCCGGCGGCATGCTCCGGACCGGAATCCCGCCGTTCCGGCTGTCCCGGGACGTGCTCGACCGCGAGCTCGGGCGGTGGGAGGAGATCGGCGTGCAGCTGCGGTGCGGCGTCCGGATCGGCCGGGACGTGACCATGACGGAGCTGGCGGAAGAGCACGACGCGGTGGTCGTGGCCGTGGGGAACCGGGCGTCCCGGGTCACCCGGCTCGACGGCAGCGACCGTGCGCCCCGTGCCGTGATCCCGGGCCTCGAGTTCCTGCAGCGCTTCAATCGCGGGTCCGAGGTGGATATCGGTCGGAGCGTGGCCGTGATCGGGGGCGGGAACACCGCCATCGACTGCGCGCGTTCGGCCCGCCGCCTGGGGGCCTCGGTGCAGATCCTCTACCGGCGGACCGAGGCCGAGATGCCGGCGATCCCGGACGAGGTGGAGGAGGCCCGGGAGGAGGGAGTGGTCTTCCGGTTCCAGCGGAACCCGGTCCGGATCATCGCGAGCGGCGGCCGGATGACGGGGCTGGAGCACCGGGCCATGGCCCGGGGTCGCCGCGACGAATCGGGCCGTGCACGGCCCGTCCCGATCCGGGGCAGCGAGGAGATCGATTCGTTCGACACGGTGATCCTGGCCATCGGCGAGGACGCCGAGCTGGATTTCCTCGCGGACTCGGGCGTCGCTGTGAACGGCCGGATCGACGTCAACTTCGCCGGCGCCACATCCCGGCCCGGGGTCTTCGCCTGCGGGGACGCCGCGTTCGATCACGGGACCGTGACCCAGGCCGTGGCCACCGGACGGCGGACGGCGCAGCTCGCGGCGACGTACCTGAAGAAGCTCGAGAACGGAGCAGGAGCATGACGAACCGAGAGACGCGAGGCCCGAGTGGGCCCCTCCACACGGGCCGGGCCATCGACCGGAACATCACGAACATCGTGCTCGCCGGCGTGGGCGGTCAGGGCTCGGTCCTCGCCACCCGGATCGTGGCCACCGCCGCAGGGCTCGCGGGCCACGAGGTCGTCACGTCGGAGGTGCACGGCATGTCGCAGCGGGGCGGGACCGTGGTCACCACGGTGCGGTACGGCGACGAGGTCCTGAGCTCTGCCATCCCCGACGGCGAGGCGGACTACCTGGTGGCGTTCGAGTGGCTCGAGGCCGCACGGCACCTGCCCATGGTCGCGCCCGGCGGGGCCGTCATCGCCAGCGAGCAGCGGATCGCACCGTCCATCGAGGCGCTCCGCCACGCCGACTACCCGACGGACCTCGAGGCGCGGGCCCGCGTCCGGGAGATCGGCATCCACCTCTATCCCGCCCTCCGGATCGCACGGGAGCTGGGCAGCGAGAAGCTCTCGAACACCGTCCTGCTCGGCGCACTCTCCGATTTCGTGCTCCTCGACCGCGAGCACTGGATGGAGGCGATCCGCCGGACCGTGCCCGAAGGGACGGCCGAGGCGAACCAGGTCGCGTTCGATACGGGCGCGGAATGGCTGGTGGGGCCCGCGTCGTTCTCGTTCTAGGGGGCCGCGGGACGGCGGCCGTTCAGTAGCGCAGGGCTTCTTCGGTTCCCTCCAGGACCCGTGTGGCTCCCGCGGCGAGCGCCGCCAGCTCGTCCTCGCCGGCGTAGACGTGGACGGGCGCGACCCAGGCCAGCCGGGCGGACAGCACGCCGACCAGCCGCTCGCTCCGGGCCAGCCCACCGGTGAGGAGGACGGCATCGACGTCGCCGTCCAGGACCGCCGCCATCGCCCCGACGGACTTGCGCAGCTGATAGACCATGGCCTCGAAGACGAGGCGGGCCTCCTCATCGCCCGCGTCGATCCGGGCCTCGACCTCCCGGAGGTCGCGGGTGCCGAGGTACGAGTGGATTCCGCCTTCCCGGAACAGCATCCGCTCGGCCGACTCGGCGGACAGCCCCTCCTCCAGGACCCGCTGCACCAGCCGCACCGTGGGGACGGTGCCGGCCCGCTCCGTGGAGAATGGCCCTTCCTCCCGGGAGTTCGTGACCTCCACCATCCGGCCCTCGCGGTGGGCGGACACGCTGTGACCGCTGCCCATGTGCACGACCACCAGCCGCAGCGCATCGTACGCCGTCTCCGCCTCCGCGGCGAACCGCTTCGCCACGGCCTTCGTGTTCAGCGCGTGGGACAGGCACACCCGGTCGAGACCCGCCAGACCGGACAGCCGGGCGACGTCGTCCCACTCGTCCACGCTCACGGGGTCCACGATGAACGCTGGACAGCCCGCGGGCCCGGCCAGCTC
>JAWVYT010000205.1:0-4953 GCA_033722595.1 Longimicrobiales bacterium | reverse complement strand
TCGCCTAGCCGTCCAGCTCCACCACCGTTCGCCGGTCGATCTGCCGGTCGCTGACCGCCACGGCACGGTCGCCCACGACGACCCATGCGCCGGTCACCGCCGTCGGCAGCCGCAGCCGGTAGGTGCCGCCCTGCTCGCTCCGGATCTCCAGCGACGAGGAGGCGACCACCGTCTCGGCCTCGCCCTCGACCCGCAGCTCGGCCTCGGCGTCCGCGGACCGGTCGAGCGTGATGGCGCCGCTGCTGCCGGCAGGGAACCGGACCACGAAGTCGCCCGGCTCCGGCGTGAACCGGAGGACCGTGGGCTGCGTCGCCGTCGCGGTCGCGGTCGGCGGGTCGTCCGGCCCCGGGCCGGCCACACGATCCACCACCCAGCCGCGCAGGCCGGGGAAGGCCGCCAGCGGGCCCGCTACGAGCACGAGGATCGCGGCCGCCTTGAGCCATGACGGCCCAAACCGACTGCGCTGCCGTCGAAGCGCGGGCGATCGCGGGGCGGCGGTCGCCGCGGCCGGGCGCGCACCGCGCCACGCCTCGGTCGCGGCCTCGTTTCGTGCCTCCCGCTCCTCGAAGTCCGCCGCTTCCAGCGCTTCCGTGATCAGGCGGGTGTCGGCCCGGAGGGACTCCAGCGACCGGGCGCACTCGGCGCACGCCTCCAGGTGGGCCTCGGCCCGCGGCTCCCCGGCCCCGTCCTCGAGTGCGCGGAGGAGCTCCGCGTCCGTCAGATGTCGCGCTTCCGTGGTCGTGCTCATCATGCCTCTTCCTCCGTCCGCAGACGCTCCGCCGCTTTCTCGATGGCCCGCCGGAGCAGCGTGCCGATACTCCCCGTCGTGGTTCCCAGCGCCTCGGCGATCTCCCGGTGCTTGAAGCCTTCCTCCCGCATCAGCAGCGCCTGCCGCTCCTTCTCGGACAGCGCCTCCAGCGCCGTCCGCATCTTCCGTCGCGCCGTCTCCCGGTCCACCACCCTCGCCGGCGAGCCGGGCGGGTCCCCGTGGGCGCCACGCGCCTTCCCGTCCATGCCCAGGACCCGGTGGCGCTTCGCGGCTCGTGCGTCGTCCCGCACGATGTTCGTGGCCACGCGGTAGAGCCAGGGTCGGGGCCGCTCCGGAGGCGGTCGCTGCTCCAGCAGCCGGACGAACGCCTCCTGGGCGGCATCGGCCGCCAGCTCCGGATCGCCGGTGAGCCGCGCCAGGTACCGGTGGAGCGGCTCGTGGTGCCGGGAGAACAGGGCTTCCGGCTCCACCGCCGTGCCGCTACCGCTGGACACGGACCCCGATGACCGGGAGCCGGGGCACGCCCCGCTCGTACGCGTTCCGCAGCTCTTCGACCGAGCAGCCCACCACCAGGCACCCGGAGCCCGCGTAGATGGTGGCGTTGTCGCGCCCCAGGACGTTCCGGATCTGGCCGTAGATCCCGACGTCCAGTCCGGCCACCTCGGTGCTCCAGTCGATCAGCAGGTCCAGGCTCGCGTAGACCGGCCCCCGGTTCGCGTTCGGCTCTCCGGACCAGGGGAGCAGCGCCGGGTCGCAGCCCGGCTCGGTGGTGCACTCGTCGGGATCCGATATGGCACGGGTATACGGCACACCGGTGGCCGCGGTGAACGCCGCACCGACCCGGAGCCCGTTCAGCGGCCGGACCATCCCGGTGGCGTTCAGGACGTGGGTGCGGTCGCCGGCCGACCGGAACTCCATCCCGGCCGCGTCCATCCGGGACCGGGTCAGGCTGTACGCCACCGACCCGGTGAACGGCCCGGTGAGCTGACGGACCGACGCCTCCAGCCCCAGCGCCGTGTTCCGCCCGACGACCAGGGCGGGGGACCGGCCCAGCACGGGGCCGGGGACGGGGTTCGGGATCACCATCCCGTCGGCCCGTCGTACGAAGCTGTTCAGCGTGACCACCCGGCCGGGGGCGAGCCTCGCCTCGAGGCCCGCGGTGGCCAGCTCCGACCGGATCGCCGGGACGGTCTCGCCGGCCAGCATCCAGGCGTCGGTGGAGACCAGACTGGCCAGGTGCACGCCGCCGGGCGCCACCGTCTGGGCGTACTGGTAGATCCGGGCGACACCGGCGGACAGAGCGACCTCCGGGATCGGCTCGATCCGGACGCTGGCCCGGGGCGCCAGGCGGAGGGGTGCGGCGTCGCGGATCTCCCCTCCGGCCTCCGCGCGGAGCCCGCCACGGACCGTCACCCGGTCTCCGAAACGCCAGGTCCGCTCGCCCCACAGCGCCGCCATCGGCAGGGCCAGGTCCCATGCCGTCCGCTCGCCGTAGAGGAGGCTCGGGTCCCCGATCGTGCCCGGGTCGGCCTCCGAGTCGACGCTCGCCAGCGCGTCGCCCGTGGGAATGGAGAGCGGGATCGGACCGATGTAGTCCGCGCCGTACCGGGACAGCTCGTAGCCCAGCGTCCATCGGGGGCCGTCCAGCGACCCGTCATCGGGCCAGACGGCGCCCCGGAGCGTCATGAAGCTGACCAGCGTCTCGCTGCGACGCGTGGCTTCACGGCTCTGGGCCTCGTACTCCGGATCCGCGTGGACCAGGCCGTGGTGCTGACTGCCGCCCACGGTGTGCTGGACCCGGAGACCCCCGAACGTCCCCGACCACGTGGCCTGGCCCAGCGCGTTGCCCCAGGTCGCCTGCAGCGGCGAGGCCGAGGTCCCGGCGCTGCTCAGCCGGTCGCCCTCCCACAGCCAGCTGGCCTCCACCGCCTGGTCCCTGCCGATGCGGGCGTCGACCCGGCCGGCCGTCTCGTTGAAGTGGTACGGGAAGGTCGCGGACTCGCGGTCGGCCGCCCGGCGGGCCAGGTCGGCCAGCCAGTCCATGTAGCTGGTCCGCCCCGTGAGCAGCCATCCGGCCCGGCCGTCGAGGACCCGCTGGTCGAGGGCGAGGCCCGCGGTGGCCAGCGACGCGTCGGCCTGCAGGTTCAGGTCGCCGACCCCGGCCGCGGGCCGGCTCCGGATGTCGACGATCCCCGCGGCGCCCTCCGCGATCCCGGCGGATCGGACGCCCGGATGGAACCATACCGTCCCCACGGCGCTGGACGCGATCCCCGAGATCATGCCCAGCGCGTGGAGCGGGTTGAAGAGCGGGATCCCGTCGTAGTAGACCCTCGTCTGGCTCCATGGCGCGCCCCGGGTCCAGAGGGCGGCGGTGTAGTCGCTCCGGGTGGTCACCCCCGGCAGCCGCTGGAGCGCCCGGAACAGGTCCGGCTCGCCCAGGGTCACGCCCTCCACGACGTCGGCGTGCGTCAGCTCCCGCACGTCGGTGGCCACGAACCGGCTGCGGCGCAGGTCCGCCACCATGAGCCGGGCCAGCGCGAGCTCGCTGCCGGGCCCGAACGGGTTCGCCGCCACGTACGGACCCCGTGCCTGGCTCCGGCTCCGGACCGGGTCGAGCGCGATGGGGTCCGCCCTCAGCGCGACCGACACGCCGGCGCTCGAGCGGTCCAGGCTCACCGTCAGCGAGAACGGACGGTAGCCGAACCGGGTCGCGTACACCCGGTAGGGGCCCGGGGCCAGCCGCGTGAAGACGTAGCGCCCGGCACTGTCGGTCCGCGCGGTCCGGGCGGCGGCCACGAAGCCCGAGCCCGCCGCGGAGCCCGGGAACGCGCCCAGCACCTCGGGCTCCACCACCACCGTGGCGTCCACGAGCGCCGTCCCCGTCTCGGCGTCCACGACGCGACCCTCGAGTCGCAGCCCCTCCGGGTCCCGCTCCACGGTCTGGCCGGATGCCGGCCCGGAGGCCGCCAGCAGGGTCACGGCCAGGCAGGTCGCCAGGATGCGCGGGGTGGGCACGGGTCGTCGTCGCTCTGGGTCTCGGTTCGTTTCGGGGTCCGGGGACCCCGCTCCTGCTCAATACACGCGCGACGACCCCGCGTTCTGTCACCCGCTCGCGGCCCGGGGCGTCGGCGATCGACAGAAAACCGGCGGCTCGCTCGTTGCTCCTGTGTAACGATAGAAGGAGTACGGGGCCCGCGGACAGCCCGCTGGCCCTCACCTGCGGACCCGAGCCAGAGAGAGTCCCGTGCGACGTTTCGCGATCCCCGCCCTCAGCGCCGGCCTGATCCTCGCCGTCGGCTGCGGCGACATCAGCGGCCCGAGCCGGGCGACGCTCATCACCGAGCTGCCCCGGGATCTGACCGTATCGGAGCGCGCGGTCATCGACGGATCCAACGCCTTCGCGCTCGGGCTCCTGACCGAGCTGCGGACGCTGGCGCCCGACTCGCCGAACACGTTCATCTCGCCCCTGAGCGCCTCGATGGCGCTGGGGATGACGATGAACGGCGCCGAGGGCCAGACGTGGACCCAGATGCGCGACGTGCTGGGGTTCGCGGGGCTGGAGGAGCCGGCCATCAACGAGGCCTACCGGTCGCTCATCGACCTGCTCCTCAGCCTCGATGGCGCCGTCGAGATCGGCCTCGGGAACGCCATCTGGGTCGATGAGGTCGAGCTGCTCGCCGGGTTCGTGGACCGCACCGAGACGTACTTCGACGCCGAAGTGGATCGCCTGGACTTCGATGACCCGGCCAGCGCGGACGTCATGAACGGGTGGGTCGACTCGGTGACCCACGGACGGATCCCGAAGCTGCTCGATCGGGTCGACCCGGACGCGCTCCTGTACCTGATCAACGCCATCTACTTCAATGGGGGGTGGCGCCACACCTTCGACGCCGACCGGACCGCGGAGGCATCGTTCCAGCGACTGGACGGGACCACCGTCTCCGTGCCGATGATGGCCGGCGAGATCGGCTATCGGACGCTGAACGCCGGCAACCCCGGCGCGGTGCAGGGCGTGGAGCTGCCGTACGCCGGTGGCGCCTTCACGGCCGTCGTGCTCCTGCCCCCGCAGGCCACCCCGATCGACGAGTGGGTGGCCGGGCTGGACGGCGGCACGTGGGCCGACTGGATGGACCATTTCGACAGCCAGTTCACCGGTGAGGACCCGGATGGTGAAGGGCTGCTGG
>JAWVYT010000204.1:0-4980 GCA_033722595.1 Longimicrobiales bacterium | reverse complement strand
GTTCGGGATCCGGGAGGGGAGCGAGCGGATCACCGTGGACGACCGGGTCCTGGCCCGGGGCGTCGACTACGTCATCGACTACGACCTGGGGCTGGTCACACTCCTCGACCCGGAGGCGACCCTCGGCGGCAACCCCGACGCGGAGCTGCGGGCCAGCTGGGAGCAGCGGTCGCTCTTCCAGGTCGCGCCCACCACCGTGGTGGGGCTGAACGCCCGGTCGGACGTAGGTGCGTTCGGGAGCCTGAACTTCGTGGGGCTCTACCAGACCGAGCAGTCCATCGTGCGTCGACCCCAGCTGGGGCTCGCGCCGTCCTCCGTCCTGCTGGGCGGGGTGACGGGCGAGCTGGCCTTCCAGGCCGACTGGGTCTCCCGCGCGCTCGACGCGATCCCGCTGCTACAGGTCGACTCGGTGACCCGGCTGGACGTGGCCGGCGAGCTGGCCGTCTCGGCGCCGGACCCGAACCGGGCGGGCGCCACGTACCTGGACGATTTCGAGGCCACCGACGAGATCCCGCTGAACCTGGACCACTTCGAGTGGCAGCACGGGAGCGCGCCCCGGGACGTCACCGGCGTCTCGCTCCCCATCACGGGCTTCGACCTGGCCAACGCGGTGCAGCTCGTGTGGCAGGACACCTACCTGCAGGACGGTCGGGAGGTCGGGGCGCTGACGCCGGAGGAGATCGACCGCCAGATCGTGTTCGCCGGCGCCCGGCTCGCCGAGCGGGTCCTCTACCTGACGCTCGGGTCCGACGGCCGCACGGCGGAGACGCCCCAGTGGCGATCGATCACGACCACGCTCTCCACCACAGGGCGGGACCTGTCCCGATCCGAGTTCCTGGAGTTCTACGCCGCGCCCATGGGGGCGTCGCTCGACGGCGCCGAGCTGGTCATCGACATCGGGACGGTGAGCGAGGACGCGTTCTACTTCGACGACGCGGAGAACCTCTCGGGGACCGACCCGTTCGGCCGCCCCTGGGGGCTCGGCGTCCTGGACGAGGAGGCCCGGCTCGCGCTCCGCGAGGTCTGGGGCCCCATCGACGACCAGCAGGGGCTCTGGGACCAGGAGTGCGAGGCCGACCGGTTGAACCCCGTCCCGCTCGGCGACCCTCGGGCCAACTGCACCGTCAACAACGGCCGGCCCGACTCCGAGGACCTGAACGCGAACGGCGTGCTCGACCCCGAAGGGCCCGTCCACCGGTTCGTGGTCCCGCTGGGGCCGGCCTCGCCGTACCTGGTCCGGGGGCAGGCGGCGACCGGGACCGGGTTCCGGCTCTTCCGGATCCCGCTCCGGGGACCCGCAGGGATCCCGTTGAACGGCGCCAGCGACGCCAGCTGGCGGTTCGTGAAGCACCTCCGGCTCACGGTGGTCAGGCCCACGGCCGGCGAGTCGACGCTCGCGCTGGCCCGCGTCCGGATCGCGGGCTCCCGATGGACGAAGCGCGACATCGAGGGCGTCCTCAGCGGGATCGTCGGCGACGTGCCGGGCACCGGCGCGGCCACGGCCAACGTCCGGGTGGGACCCGTGAGCCAGCTGACCGATGGCGCCGCGTACCGGTCGCCGCCGGGCGTACAGACCGAGGTCCAGGACCCGAGCACGGCGCTCGGCGCGAGCGGGGTGGAGTTCAACGAGAAGTCGCTTCGCCTCAGCTGGGACGCGCTGCCCGGCGATGAGCGGGCCGAGGTCTATTTCCGCTACCCGCAGCAGCCCCGGAGCTTCCTGGAGTACCGCCAGATCCGGTTCTGGGCGCTCGCCCGGGGCGGCGACTGGAGCCCCGACGGCGGGCACCGCCTCCTGTTCAAGCTCGGGACCGACCCCCGGAACTACTACGTCTACCAGACCTCGCTGAACACGGCGTCCGGCGACGTGCGGCCGGAGGACTGGCTGCCCGAGCGGGTCGTGGACTTCCGCGAGTGGTTCGCGCTCAAGGCCGAGGCGGAGCAGCAGCTCGCGGAGAACGGCGGCGGCCCGCTCGCCGTCTGGTCCCCGGACAGCACCTACGGCATCGTGCTCGAGGACCGGGCCCGGGCGCCGAACCTGTCGGCGGTCCGGGAGCTCACGCTCGCGGTCTACAACAGCGGCACCCTGGTCTCCGAGGGCGAGGTCTGGATCGACGACCTCCGCCTGGGCGACGGGGTCACCGACGCGGGCATCGCCGGGCGGCTGGACGTGGACCTGAACGCCGGCGGCGTAGTCCAGGCCGCCGTCTCGTTCTCCGGCCAGGGCGGTCGGTTCAGCCAGCTGAACCAGGCGCCGACCTACGAGTCGATGGGTGAGCTCAGCGTGCACACGACCACCCGGCTGGGCCGGCTCGCGCCCGAGGGGTGGGGGGTGGCCATGCCGTTGACGGTGAGCTATCAGCGGACGGGGCAGGACCCGATCTTCCTGCAGGGGACGGACATCCGGGCGGACCGGCTGGAAGGATTGCGGGAGACGGGCTCATCGCGGCGACGGGTCGGCGTCTCGCTCCGGAAGACGACGCCGTCGTCCAACCCGGTCATGTCGGCGCTGGTGGACGGGACCTCGGTGCGGGTGGGGTACATCGGGCTGCAGGAGAACACGGTCACCACGGCCAGCCGCCTCAGCGGCATCGACGGCGGGCTGGAGGTGGACCGGGCCGTGGCCAACGTGGACGTGGGCGTCGTGCCCGGGTTCCTGACCCGGTTCCTCCGCTGGATCCTGCCGAGGCGGGTCGAAGAGAGCGCGGCGTTCGAGCGGTTCGCCGGGACGCGGCTGCGGCTCACGCCCGAGCGGGTCGGGCTCTCCGCCAGCTACGTCAGCCAGGAGGCCAGGATCTGGCGGTACAGCCGGGTGCTGGAGTCCGCCGGCGACGGGGCCGTGGAGCCGATCACGTCGCCCCGGCGCACGCTCGAGAGCGGGGCCCGGGTCGCGCTCCGGCCGCTGGAGTCGCTGACGGCACGGGTCGGCGTGGTCACGGGGCGGGACGTGCTGGAGCCCGAGCGGGCCACGTCGCTGCCGACAGAGCGGGAGGCGCTCCGCCGGGCCCGGACCGAGGTGATCGGAGTCCCCATCGGGTGGGAGCGGAGCCGGGTCATGACCGCCGACGCCGCGTACCGCCCCCGGATCGCCGACTGGCTGCGGCCCAGCGTGGGGTACAGCAGCCGGTACGGGCTGCGGCGGGACCCCTCGTACGTCGCGCAGGTGGACACGGGCGATGGCCAGGCGGCGGTGCTGCTCAACACCTTCAACGCCGATCGGCGCCTGAGCCGGAGCGTGGTGGTGGACCTTCCCGGTGCGGTACGGGCCGCCGCGGGGCCGCCCGCGTCGGCCGCGGAGGCCGGTCGTGAGGTCGGCCCGGTGGCCGGTGCTGCGCTGACCGTGATCGGCCCGCTCAAGCCGGTGGAGCTGAGCTGGACCGACGAGGTCGGGTCCCGGTTCGACCGGGACCTCGCCGATCCCGGACTCGAGTACCAGCTCGGCCTCACGACGCTCGCCGATGTCCGGTTCCTGCAGGGCGACACCGCGGCGACGGCGCTGCGGCGCGACGCGTTCCGGGGACGCTCGGGCGTGCGCTTGGGCCCTTCGGCCACAGTCGACGTGGGCTACTCGGAGTCGGATACCCGGGTCTTCGACCTCCGGGCGGGCGCCCGGTCGCAGGCGGAGCGGTCGTGGCCCAGCGTTCAGGTGGCATGGACCGATGTCCCGCTGCCGGCGTTCGTGGACCCGGTGGTGCGCCGATGGTCCGTCTCCACGGGGTACGTCCGGACCCGCCGGGCCACGGTCCTGGTCGGCCCGCTGGCCCGGGTCCGGAGCCAGGAGGAGACGACGGTCCCCCTCGAGCTGCGACTGACGTTCCCGGGCGGGCTCGCCCTGGCTTACCTCGGGACGCGCACGGAGGGCGACGGCCGCGACCCCACCGGCTTCACGAGCCGGACGGCCTGGTCGCATTCCATGGACCTGAGCGGTCGGATCCGCGTGCCCGGCGACCGGCTGGAGGAGCCGATCCGGCTCTCGCTCACGTACGACTACGAGCAGGAGCTGCAGAGCCGGACTTCGGGGCCGCGGCGGGACGCGCCGTCGACGCCGTTCATCGACTTCCTGAACCGGCGCCTCTACCTGAGCGCGTCCACGCTGCTCGCACGCATGGACATCGGGCTCCAGATCAGCTATGTCGATCGGCGGAACTTCATCGGGACGCAGGTCGGGTCGAGCCAGTTCCGGCTGGGGGTGTTCGGGCAGTTCAATATGGCGTCGGGGAGGGGGTTGGGGAGATAGGAAGAAGCAAGAGTGCAAGAGTGCAGGAGGGCAAGAGGGCAAGAGTGCAAGAGTGCAAGAGGGCAGGAGGGCGGGATATGCGAGAGGGGAGTAGGGTGAGGGAGCGTCGGTGGCGTGCGACCCGCACGGCGGGGACGGTCGTCGTGTCGCTCGTGGCCCTGTACGCGGTCGCGTGCGTGGACGGGGGGGCGGAGGAGCGGCGGGGCGGCGGGGAGCGGGTGGAGGCGGTGGAGCGGGAAGCGCCGCCGTTCGACGCGGACTCGGCGTTCGCGCTCCTGGCCCGGCAGGTGGCGTTCGGGCCGAGGGTGCCGGGGACGGAGGGGCACGCGGCGCAGCTGGAGTGGATGACGTCGTACCTGGAGGCCCGGGCCGATACGCTGATCCTGCAGCCGTTCCGGCACACGGGGCCGGAGGGCGAGGTGCTGGACATGACGAACCTGTTCGCCCGGTTCCGGCCCGGCGAGCGGGACCGGGTGCTCCTCCTGGCGCACTGGGACACGCGGCCCACGGCGGACCACGAGACCGACCCGGAGCTGCAGGACCGGCCGATCCCCGGGGCCAACGACGGGGCCAGCGGCACGGCTGTCCTGTTGCAGCTGGCGGATGTCCTGTCCCGCCATTCTCCCCCCATCGGTGTCGACATACTGTTGACCGACGGGGAGGACTATGCACCGGATCACATGTACCTCGGCGCCAAGCACTTCGCGGCGAACCATCCGCCGGGCTACTCGCCCCTCTACGGGATC
>JAWVYT010000203.1:0-4985 GCA_033722595.1 Longimicrobiales bacterium | reverse complement strand
TTCGCCCACGTGGCTTCCCACGACCTCCAGGAGCCACTCCGGATGATCTCCAGCTACACGGAGCTCCTCGAGCGCCGGTACCGGGACGCGCTGGACGAGAGGGCCCGGAAGTACATCGACTACGCCGCGGACGGCGCCCGACGCATGCAGTCGATGATCAGCGGACTCCTGGAGTACAGCCGGGTCGCCCAGCTCGAGGACGAGCCGGGGGTCGTGGACCTGAATGAGATCCTGGCGACCGTCCGGCGGGACCTGTCGGTCGCGCTGGAGGAGGAGGGCGGCACGCTGGAAGTGGCGTCGCTGCCGCTCGTTCGGGGTGACCCCGACCGCCTCGCCCAGGTCTTCCGCAACCTGATCGCGAACGCCATCAAGTTTCGGGGCGAGGTGGACCCGGAGATCCGGGTCACTGCGGAGGACTGTGGCGGGACCTGGCGGGTCGGCGTGCACGACAACGGCATCGGGATCGAGCCCGAGTATTTCGACCAGATCTTCGTCGTGTTCAAGCGGCTGAACTCCAGACGGGAGTACGCCGGTGCCGGCGTCGGTCTGGCGCTCTGTCGCAAGATCGTGGAGCACCACGGCGGACGGATGGAAGTGGAATCGCGGCCCGGTGAGGGCTCGAGCTTCTACCTGACCCTTCCCGGAGTGGAGCCGGCATGAGCGACCCTGGGAGAACGCCTCGGCCGGTGGAGATCCTCCTGGTGGAGGACAACCCGGGCGACATCGACCTGACCCTCGAGGCGCTCGAGGAGGCCCGGGTGAGCAACACCGTGGAGGTCGTGGAGGACGGGGTGGAAGCGCTGCGTTACCTGCGGCAGGAAGGACCGTACACCGATGCGTCCCCACCGGATCTCGTCCTCCTCGATCTCAACCTGCCGCGCAAGGACGGGCGGGAGGTCCTGGAGGAGATCAAGGCCGACCCGTCCCTCCGCAGGATCCCGGTGGTGGTCCTGACGACGTCGGACTCCGAGAAGGACGTGCTCGAGTCTTATGAGCGTCACGCCGCGGCCTACATCGTGAAGCCGGTGAACTTCGATCAGTTCGCGAACGTGATCCGGTCCATCGAGGGCTTCTGGCTTACCGTGGTGCAGTACGCACAGGAATAGAGAGCGTGTTCAGTCCCAGGGAGATCCGCATACTGGTCGTGGAGGACAATCCGGGAGACGCCGACCTCATCGAGGCGTACCTGGAGCCGCACTCGCACGTCCAGGCCCGCCTGCTCCGGGCCGAGACGCTGGGATCGGCGCTCCGGCAGGTGCGGGATCCCGGGGCCGATGTGGTCCTCCTGGACCTGACCCTGCCCGATTCCGAAGGGATCGTTACGCTCGAGCGTCTGCGCGAGGCGGCCCCGAACGTTCCCGTGATCCTGCTCACGGGCAGGCACGACGACGAGCTGGTGTGGGCCGCGATCCAGCGGGGCGCCGACGACTACCTGCCGAAGAACGAGCTTTCCCAGGACCTGCTCGCCCGGTCCGTCCGCTACGCGCTCGACCGGACGGACACCGCCCGGATCCTGCGCCAGCGGGAAGAATGGTTCCGGTCGCTCGTGGAGAACGTCACCGATCTGGTGGTCACCGTGGACGGGTCCGGGACGGTGAGCTACGTGAGCCCCGCCCAGGAGGACATCCTGGGCCACGATGCCGACGAGGTCCGCGGCACCAGTGTTCTGGAGCTGGTCCACCCGGACGATCGAGCGGAGGCGTCCGAAGGCCTGCGCCGGGCGATCGAGGAGGGAGGCACCGTGGAGTTCCAGCTGCGGGTGGCCGCGGCGGACGGCGCGTGGCGTTTCGTCGCCGGCGATGCACGGAACCTGCTGCACGTTCCCGCGGTGCAGGGAGTCGTCATCACGGGCCGGGATATCACGGAAGCCGTGGAGCGTGAGGCGCTGCTGAAGCGACAGGCCGCTGAGCTCGGGGAGCGGGTGAAGGAGCAGCAGTCCCTGCGGCAGGTGCTTTCGGTGCTGCATCAGGGAGCCGGAAGCCTCGAGACGGCGCTGCAGACGGTCGTGGAGGTGATCCCACCGGGGTTCCAGCACCCGGCGTCCACGGAGGCACGGCTCAGGATCGGCGCCGATGAGTGGCGCACGCCCGGGTACCGGCGGACGGAATGGCGGCTCGATCGCCGCATCGACTCCGACCACGACTCGGATGCGGTCCTCGAGGTGGTGCGAACCGGGCTCGGGGAGGAAGAGTCGCGGGCCTTCATCCCGGAGGAGCGACAGCTCGTGGACGCCATCGCCGAGGCGGTCAGCGACGCGCTGCGCAGGGCGCACGCGCACGCCGAGCTGGGCCGACGGGAGGCGTACTTCCGGAGCATCACGGAGCACTCCACGGACGTCCTGTTCATCCTGGGCGAGGACCTCACGCCCCGCTACGTCAGCCCTTCGGCCGAGGAGGTCCTGGGGCTGGGTCCCGAGGCGGTGGAGCTCGGGACGGAGGCGGCGTACGAGTTCGTGCACCCGGAGGACCGCGAGGCGCTCTACGCGCTGCTCGCCGAGCTCGGCCGACATCCGGGAGAGGTCCGGAGATCCGAGGCCCGGGCGCGGATCCACGGGGAATGGGGGACGCTGGAGTTCGCCGCCCGGAACCTGCTGGAGGATCCGGACATCCGGGGCGTCGTGGTCAACGCCCGCGACATCACCGAGCGGCGTCGATCCGAAGAGCGGTACCGCACCCTCTTCGAGACCATGGGCCAGGGTGTCGTGTACCAGGACCGGAGCGGCGCGATCATATCGGCGAACCCTGCGGCGGAGCGGATCCTGGGCCTGTCCCTGGAGCAGATGCAGGGACGGACATCGACCCACCCGGAGTGGCGGGCCCTGCGGCCGGACGGATCACCGTTCCCGGGTGAGGAGCACCCGGCGATGGTGGCGCTGCGGACGGGCGAGCCCGTGAGCGACACGCTGATGGGCGTATACCACCCGGGCGAGGGGCGGACCCGCTGGATCCGGGTCGATGCCCGGCCGCAGTTCCGCCCCGGCGAGACCGCGCCGGATCAGGTCTACACGACCTTCGCGGACGTGACCGACCGGGTCGTGAACGAGCGGGAGCTGCGTCGGAAGGACGCGATCCTGGAGGCCGTGAGCGTTGCTGCGGAGCGCTTCCTGGTCGGCGGGAGCCTGGATGCGGTGACCGACGAGGTGCTCGGGGCGCTCGGCAGGGCGACGGAGGTGGATGGCGTCGGCCTGTGGGAGCTGGAGCCGGTGGAGGAAGGGGGGTTGCAGGCCACGCTGTGGTTCGAGTGGCGGCGGAGGCCGGAGGACCCCGTCGGCGTCACCAGCGAGACCCGGGTGATGCGGTCGGGGTCGGGCTGGCTCGCCGAGCTGGAGGCGGGCCGGGTCGCCCATGGCGTGGTCAGCGACCTGCCGGATGGCGAGCGGGCGGCGCTGGAGGAGGCCGACATCCGTATGCTGGCGCTCGTCCCGGTCCGGGTCCGCGGGCAGCTGTGGGGCCTCCTGCGCTTCGCCCACGCGAGCCGGGAGACGCGATGGTCGCCCCTGGAGATCGATGCCCTTCGGGCGGCCGGGGCGATCCTCGGGGCCGCCATCCAGCGGCGGCAGGACGAGGAGAAGCTCCGGGAACAGGACCAGGAGCTGCTCCGGGCGCAGAAGATGGAGGCCATCGGTCGCCTGGCAGGCGGAATCGCCCACGACTTCAACAACCTGCTGACCGCGATCGGGGGCAATGCGACCTTCGCGGCCGAGCAGCTGGGGGACCGGGTCGACCTGGCGGGCGAAGTGGAGGAGATCCGGCAGTCCGTGGAGCGCGGGGGGCGACTCACGAAGCAGCTCCTGGCGTTCAGTCGGCAGCAGGTCGTCGAGGAGAAGGTCCTGGACCCCGGCCAGGTGGCGCAGGGAATCGAGCCGATGCTGACGCGTCTCATCGGCGAGCACATCCGGCTGGAGACGCGGCTGGCCGACGACCGGCACCCGGTCCTGATGGATCCGTCCCAGCTGGAGCAGGTGTTCATGAATCTCGTCCTGAACGCACGGGATGCCCTGGAGGGCGGCGGCGCCGTGCGGATCACGGTGGACGGCGTGAGCGCCGCCGAGATCAGCGAGTTCACGCTCCCGACCGGGTCGAGCGCGGAGTCCTACACGCGGATCCGGGTGGCCGACACGGGGGCCGGAATGAGCCCCGAGACGCTGGAGCGCGTGTTCGAGCCGTTCTTCACCACAAAGGGCCCGGAGAAGGGCACGGGGCTCGGTCTCTCCACGGTGTACGGGATCGTACAGGGAGCGGGCGGCCACATCGAGGTGATGAGCGCCCCCGGTGACGGGACTACGGTCACGATCCTGCTGCCGAGTGTCGAGGTGGCAGACGCAGCCGATGCGGGCCCGGTCCGGGAACCCGGTGGGGTGGGGGGTACGGCCGCCGGTGTCGTGCTGGTGGTGGAGGACGAGCCGTCGGTACGGACCGTGGCCGTCCGCAGCCTGGAGAGACACGGCTTCACGGTCCTCGAGGCGGGGGACGGACGGGAGGCGCTGGAGCAGTTCGACAACGGTCGACACGCTTCGATCGATGTGCTCCTGTCCGACGTGGTCATGCCCGAGATCGGAGGCCTCGAGCTGGCCCGCAGGCTCCGGGCGATCTGCCCGGAGCTGAAGGTCATCCTCACGTCGGGATACACCCAGGACGAGCTGGTGCAGCAGGGAGTCGACGACCGGGAGCTCGCGTTCCTGCCCAAGCCGTACACGCCCGGGGAGCTCGTCGGGAAGGTCGCAGCCGTTCTCGGCGCCCGAGCGTAAAGAAAGGCGCCGCTCCGAACGAATCGGAGCGGCGCCGGGTGGAGTCGGCCGGACCGACTCAGACCTGGACGACGTTTTCCGCCGCCGGGCCCTTCTCGCCCTGCACCATGTCGAACTCCACGGTGTCGCCCTCGTTCAGGCTCTTGAAGCCATCACCCTGGATCGCCGAGTAGTGGACGAAGCAGTCCTTGCCCCCGTCCTCCGGCGTGATGAAGCCAAAGCCCTTCTCGTCGTTGAA
>JAWVYT010000202.1:0-4988 GCA_033722595.1 Longimicrobiales bacterium | reverse complement strand
CTGTCCGACTACGGACGGGAGGGGGCGCCGATCCGGTACAAGGCGTGGGTCTGCTCGAACCCGGACTGCGGGTTCAACATCCGGATCGACAACGGCGAGATCAGCTTCGGCCGCGCCATCGGGCCGAGCTACAAGTAGGGCGACGGGAGGAGCCCGTGCGCGAAGCCGTATACGGCAGGGAGCACGTGGCGCTCCTCACGGCCGACGAGGCCGCGGCGCTGGACCGGCGCGCCCGGGAGGAGGGGACGCCCGAGCGGGCGCTCATGGAGAACGCCGGCCGCGCCGCGGCCCAGGTCATCCACCGCCTGCACCCGCGGGGTCGGGTCGTGGCCGTGGTGGGGAGCGGCAACAACGGCGGCGACGCCATGGTCGCGCTCCGCTCGCTGCGGCACTGGGGCCGGGACGTGGCGTGGGTGCCCGTGGGCTCGAGCGACCCGGAGCCCGCGCTCTCGGCGGGGCTGGAGCTGCCCCGGCTCGACCTGGATGACGCGGGCGCGGCGCTGGCCGGCGCCGGGGCGATCGTCGACGGGATCCTGGGCACCGGCGTCACGGGCGCGCCCCGTGAGCCGGCCGCCACGGCGATCCGCCGGATGAACGAGGCCGGCCCGCCCATCATCGCGCTGGACATCCCCAGCGGCGTGGACCCCACCACGGGCGACGTGCCGGGCGCGGCCGTCGACGCCGATGCCACGATCATGTTCGGCTGGCCCAAGGCCGGCGGGCTGCTCCAGCCCGGTCGGCAGCGGTGCGGCCGGATCCTGGCCGTGGAGATCGGGTTCCCGCCGCTCCGCGCCGACGGGTACGGCGCCGCGCTCATCACGCCCGACTGGGCCCGGGCGCGGCTGCCGTACCGTCCGCCCGACGCGCACAAGAACTCCGTGGGGCGGGTGGTCATCGCGGCGGGCCGGAAGGGGATGGCCGGCGCGGCCGTGATCGCCGGCCGATCGGCGATGCGGGCCGGCGCGGGGTACGCCCGGATCGTGTCGGACGAGGCGAACCGGACCATCCTCCAGGGCGCGGTCCCCGCGGCGCTGTTCGTGGACCGGGCGGACCCCGGCGCCGTCCGGGAGGCGGTGGAGGAGTCCGACGCGGTGCTGATCGGGCCGGCCATCGGGACGGGGGACGGGGGCACGGGGCTCCTGGCCGCGGTGCTGGGCCGGCTGGGCGACCGGGGCGTGGTGCTGGACGCGGACGCGCTCACGATCCTGGCGGAGCAGGACGGGCTGGGCGAGCTCGGCGGCGCCACGCTGATCACGCCGCACCCCGGCGAGATGGCCCGGCTCACGGGTCGAGGCATCGCCGAGATCCAGGCCGACCCGATCGGGGTCGCCCGGGACTTCGCCGACCGGCACGGCGTGACGGTCCTGCTGAAGGGGGCGCCGTCGGTGGTGGCCGCGCCCGGGATGCCCGTGCTGGTCTCCGCCGTCGGGTCGTCGGACCTGGCCACGGCGGCCATGGGCGACCAGCTGGGCGGGCTCGCCGCGGCGTTCCTGGCCGCCGGCGCGACCCCGGCCCATGCGGCGGGGCTGGCGCTGCTGTACGGCGGCCGCGCGGCGGAGCTCGCGGGGCGGGGCCGGGCGCTCACGCCCACCGACGTGGCCGACCGGATGCACGCGGCGTTCGACGACCCGGGACCGACGGCATCGCCCACCGGGCTGCCGTTCGTGCTGTTCGACCAGCCGCCGCGATGGTGACGGAGCTGGGGCCGGGCCGGGAGTTCGACCTGATCCGGCGGTTCCTCGAGGGCGGCGCCCGGCCGGGGCCGGCCGTACGGGTCGGGCCGGGCGACGACTGCGCGGTGGTGACCGGCGCCGGCGTGGCCATCACGTCCGACATGTCCGTCGAGGACGTGCACTTCCGGCGGTGCTGGCTCGAGCCGGGGGAGGTCGGGTACCGGGCCGCCGCGGCATCGCTCAGCGACCTGGCCGCCGTGGCCGCGCGCCCCATCGGCGTCCTGGTCTCCATCGCGCTGGGCCCGGGCGACGAGGCCGGCTACGGCGATGCGGTCATGGCCGGCGTCGGGGAGGCCGCCCGGGACTCGGGCGTCGCGCTCCTGGGCGGCGACGTGACCCGCTCGCCCGGGCCGATCGTGCTGGACGTCACGGCCGTGGGCGACGCGCCGGAGCCCGTGCTCCGGACCGGCGCCCGGCCGGGGCACGGGGTGTGGGTCACCGGCCGGCTGGGTGCGGCCGCGGCGGCGGTGGACGCGTGGCTGGCGGACGAGGCGCCGGCGCCCGAGGCCCGGGCCGCGTTCGCCCGGCCGACGCCCCGGCTGGAGGAGGCGCTGTGGCTCCGGGAGCGGTCGGTCCCCGCGGCGATGGTCGACCTGTCCGACGGGATCGCCGGGGACGCCGGCCACATCGCCGCGGCCAACGGCGTGCGGGTCGTGATCCGCGCGGACGCGCTGCCGGTGGCCGACGCGGCGGCGGGCCGGCCGGACCCGCTGCGGCTGGCGGCGGCCGGCGGCGAGGACTACGAGCTCTGCTTCACCTCGCCGGCCGGCGCGGTGGAGACGATCCGGGACGCGTTCGTGGAGCGGTTCGGGATCGAGCTCACGGAGGTCGGCGGGGTGGAAGAGGGGACGGGCGCCGTGGTGGTGGGAGCGGACGGCGAGCCGCTGGAGCTGGAGGCGTTCCAGCACTGGGGCCGGGAGCGGTCGTGATCCGGACGGTCTGGACGTTCGCGGTGATCGCGGTGGCCACGCTCATCATCGGGCCGGTGACCATCGCGGGCGGGCTGCTGGGCGTCCGGAAGCTCGAGTTCTACGACTGGTGCGGCCGGGCGTGGTCGGGGATGATCCTGTGGGGCAGCGGCTGCCCGGTCCGCGCGGAGGGCGTCGAGAACATCGACCCGGACACGCCCCAGGTCCTGGTGGGGAACCACCAGTCGTGGTTCGACGTGCCCGCCGTGGCCACGAACATCCCGAAGAGCTACCACTTCGTCGCCAAGAAGGAGCTGGAGCGCGTCTTCATCTTCGGGCGGGCGTGGAAGGCGGCCGGGCACATCTCCATCGACCGGACGGACCGGGAGTCGGCGATCCGGTCGCTGGACCAGGCCGGCGAGCAGCTGCGGCGCGAGCGCAGCGCCGTGGTCATCTTCGCCGAGGGGACCCGGGCCCCGACCGACGAGCTGCAGAAGTTCAAGAAGGGCGCGTTCATGCTGGCGCTCCACACGGGCGTGCCGATCGTGCCGTTCGCGGTCGCGGGTTCCCGGCGCGTGCTGCCCAAGGGGCGGTGGCGGGTGAGGAGGGGGCCGATTATCGTACGCTTCGGCGAGCCGATCCCCACCGCGAACCTGACGGAGGCGGAGCGGGACAGCCTCCTGGAGCGGGTCCGCGGCGAGGTCCGCCGGCTGCGGGACGAGGGCCGGGCCGAGCTGCCGCCGGGTCGCCTGGAGCAGCCGCACGAGCCGATCCACTGAATCGATCATAGAACGAGCGAGACATACATGTCGGAGATCATCGCGATTCGAGCCCGGGAGATCCTGGACTCGCGAGGAAACCCCACCGTCGAGGCGGACGTGGCGCTGGAGAGCGGCGCCCGCGGCCGGGCCGCCGTGCCCAGCGGCGCGTCCACGGGCGAGCTGGAGGCGCTGGAGCTGCGGGACGGCGGACGGCGCTACCTGGGCAAGGGCGTGCGGGAGGCCGTGGCCAACGTGAACGGGACCATCGCCCGGGAGCTGGAGGGCCGGGAGGCGTCGGACCAGCGGGCCATCGACGAGGCGATGCTGGAGCTGGATGGCACCGCCAACAAGGAGGAGCTGGGCGCCAACGCGATCCTGGCCGTGTCGCTGGCCACCGCCCGGGCCGCGGCCGTGGAGCGGGGCGAGTCGCTGTTCCGGTACCTGGGCGGCGACGAGGCGACGGTCCTGCCCGTGCCGCTCATGAACATCCTGAACGGCGGCGCCCACGCGGCCAACAACGTGGACATCCAGGAGTTCATGATCGCGCCGATCGGCGCCGACACCTTCCCGGAAGCGCTCCGGATGGGCGTGGAGGTCTTCCACTCGCTGAAGAAGGTGCTGGGCGGGCAGGGGAAGAGCACCGCCGTGGGCGATGAGGGCGGCTTCGCGCCCGACCTGGCCAGCAACGAGGAGGCGGTGGAGGTCATCCTCGAGGCCATCGACCAGGCCGGGTACGACGTAGGCTCCGACATCGTGCTCGCGCTCGACGCCGCCGCGTCGGAGTTCTACCAGGACGGCGAGTACGTCTTCCACGAGTCGTCGGGCGAGCGACGGTCCAGCGCCGAGATGGTCGACTTCTGGGCCGACTGGGTCGACCGCTACCCCATCGCCTCCATCGAGGACGGGATGGACGAGGCGGATTGGGAGGGGTGGAAGATGCTGACCGACGGGCTCGGCGACCGGGTCCAGCTGGTGGGCGATGACCTGTTCGTCACCAATACCGAGATCCTCCAGCGGGGGATCGACGAGGGCGCCGCCAACAGCATCCTGATCAAGGTCAACCAGATCGGGACGCTCACCGAGACGCTGGACGCGATCCGGCTGGCCCGGGAGAACGACTACAGCTTCATCATCTCCCACCGCTCCGGCGAGACCGAGGACACCTTCATCGCCGACCTGGCCGTGGCCACCCGGAGCGGCCAGATCAAGACGGGCAGCGCCAGCCGGACCGACCGGACGGCCAAGTACAACCAGCTGCTCCGGATCGCCGAGGAGCTCGGCGATGCGGCCCGCTACCCCGGGGCGGAGGCGCTGTGATCCGGAAGACGGTGGTGGGGCTCGCGTTCCTCGCGGCGGCGTACTTCTTCGTGCTCGGCGGCGAGTACACCTTCCTCGACCTCTGGCTCATGGAGCGGGAGTACGAGGAGGAGGTCGCGGAGCTCGAGGCGATCCGCGTCGATGTCACCCAGCTCGAGGCCACCGCCGATTCGCTGGCCACCGACTCCGCCGCCCTCGAGCGGCTGGCCCGGGAGCAGTACGGACTCATCCGGGAAGGGGAGCGGCTGTACCGGTTCGTGGAGCCGGAT
>JAWVYT010000201.1:0-5015 GCA_033722595.1 Longimicrobiales bacterium | reverse complement strand
TGGTGCTGGACAGCGTCGTCGTGCTCATCGACCCGATCCAGAACCCCGACGGTCACGAGCGCCACGCGCAGGACGTGATGCGGGATCGGGGCGCCTTCGGGCCCGACCCCTACCCGGGGTCCATGAGCAACACGGGCGGCTGGCCGAGCGCCCGAACCAGTCACTACCTCTTCGACCTGAACCGCGACTGGTTCATCCACAGCCACCCCACCACCCGGGCCCGGACCGGCGCGTACCTGGAGTGGGCGCCGCACGTGGCGGTGGACGCCCACGAGATGGGGTCGAACAGCACGTACTTCTTCGCACCGCCCATGGAGCCGCTGAACCCGAACGTGGAGGCGTCGATCCCGAAGTGGTGGGACATCTTCGCCCGGGGGAACGCCGACGCGCTCGCGGCCCACGGCTGGGGCTTCTTCACCGGGGAGGCGTTCGACGAGTTCTACCCCGGCTACGGCGTCTCGTGGCCCGTCCTCACGGGCGCGATCGGGATGACGTACGAGCAGGCGTCCAGCGACGGCGGCGCCGTCCGCCGGGACGACGGTACCGTCCTGACGCTCCGGGAGGCCGCCGCCCACCACTACACGACCAGCATGGCGACGCTGCGCACCGTGGCCGCCCGGCGGACCGAGCGGGTCCGGGACTACCTCGATTTCCGGCGATCCGCCGTGGCCGACCGGCAGGACGCCGATTTCCGGGGCGTGGTCCTGGAACCGGACGCCCAGGGCCGGGCGGCGGCGCTCGTGGAGACGCTCCGGAGCAACGCCATCGAGGTCGGACGGCTGACGCAGGCCCGGGAGCTCGCGGCCACGCGCTACGGCGGCACGGAGCCGAGCCGGGTCCGGCTCCCGGCGGGCGCGTGGGTCATCGACCTCGCGCAGCCGCAGGGCCGGCTCGCCAAGGCGATCCTCGAGCCCGACGCGGTGATCCCGCAGACGTTCATCGACGAGGAGCTCGAAGCCCGGCGTCAGGGCCGGAGCGACCGGTTCTACGACGTCACGGCGTGGTCGCTCCCGTTCGCGTTCCGGGTCGACGCGTGGCAGACCGGCCAGGTGCCCGAGGGGGTGGAGCCGGCGAGCCCGGAGCCCTCGCCCGTCGCGACGCCGGAGCGGGCGCGCTACGCCTACGCGTTCGCGCCGGGTCCGGAGCCGTCGTATCGACTGTTGGGTCGGCTCCTGGCCGACAGCGTCCGGGTGCGTCACGCGCCGGAGACGTTCCGGATCGGCGATGCCGCGTATCCCCATGGCGCGTTCCTGGTGCTGGTCGACCGGAACGGTGGGGACCTCCACGACCGCGTCACCGCCGCCGCACGCGAGACGGGCGCCGTGGTCCGGGCGCTCCACACGGCCCGTGTCGACGAGGGGACCGACCTCGGGAGCAACAGCGTAGAGCCGATCCCGGTGCCCCGGGTCGCGCTGGTTGGCGGGGACGGGTTCTCCGCGTACTCCTTCGGCGCCGCATGGTTCGCTTTCGACCAGCGGCTGCGGTACCCGGTCACGCGCGTGGACATCGAGTACCTGACCCGCGTGCTCGACGACTTCTCGGTGGTCGTGCTCCCGTCGGCGTGGTCGCTGACCGGCGCGCTCGGCGAGCCGGGAACCGAGGCGCTGAGCCGCTGGGTCCGGGACGGCGGGACGCTGGTCACGCTGGAAGGCAGCACCGGCTGGCTCGTGGACGCCGAGCTGGTCCGGCTGACCCGGTGGTCGCCGGAGTCGGAGTCCGGCGAGCGGCCGCTCCCGGCCTCGGTCCCCGGCGCCATCGTCCGGGCGGCGGTGGACACCCTGTCCCCGCTTCTGACGGGCGTCCCGGAGGCGGAGATCCCGGTCATGCTCTCCGGCAGCGCGATCTACCGCGCGCCCGCGGACGTGGCACCGGACGAGGTGGTCGTGTCGTACGCCGAAGGGGACCGACTCCGGCTCTCCGGCTACCTCTGGCCGGAGGTCCCGGAGCGGGTCGGCGGCTCGCCGTACCTGTGGACGGAGCGGGCGGGCTCCGGCCGGATCATCGCCTTTGCCGGCGACCCCAACTTCCGTGCGCTCTGGCGTGGCCTGCTTCCGCTCTTCGCCAACGCGGTGTTCCTGGGCGGCACGTTCTGATGCGAAGCACCCCGAGACCGAGACGACCATGAAGCGCATACCGATCGCACTGCTCACGCTCCTGATGGCGGCCCTGCCGGTCCGGGCCCAGCACGGGCTGGCCGACCACGGGCCGTACGACCCGGCGGTCCCCACGCCTGCCTCCGTCCTCGGCTACGAGCTGGGGGAGCGGTTCACGCCCCACTTCCTCATCGATCGGTACGTCACGGCGCTGGCCGAGGCGAGCCCCCGGATCCGGATGGACACCGTGGCGTTCACCCACGAGGGCCGACCGGTGCTCCTGGCCATCGCCACGTCCGAGGCGAACCAGGCGCGACTCGACGGGATCCAGGCCGACGCCCGCCGACTGGCGGACCCGCGCGGCGCCTCCCGGGCCGAGCTCGACGCGCTGGTGGAGCGCACGCCCACGGTGGTCTGGCTCGCGTACACCGTCCACGGCGACGAGGCCAGCGGGGTCGAGGCCGCGCTCGCCACGCTGTACCAGCTCGCCGCCGGCCGGGACGACGCCACCCTGGCCATCCTGGAGAACGTGGTCACCCTCGTCGACCCAGTGCAGAACCCCGACGGCCACGACCGGCACGTGCACCAGGTGGCATGGGACCGCGGGGCGTTCGGGCCCGACCCGTTCCCCGGCGCGGTGGTCCACGACCACGACTGGCACGGCGCCCGGACCAACCACTACCTCTTCGACCTGAACCGGGACTGGATCGTCCACTCCCAGCCGGAGACCCGAGGTCGGATGGAGGTGCTCCGCAGCTGGTTCCCGCACGTGGCCGTCGACCTGCACGAGATGGGCTCGAGCTCCACGTACTTCTTCCCGCCGCCCATGGACCCGATCCACCAGTCGATCCATCCGCTCGTGCATGCGGGGTGGGAGCTCTTCGCGGAGGGGAACGCACGGGCCTTCTCGGAGAACGGCTGGGGCTTCTTCACCCGCGAGGGATTCGACGAGTTCTACCCCGGGTACGGGCCGTCCTGGCCGATCCATACCGGCGCCATCGGCATGACCTACGAGCAGGCGTCCAGCGAGGGCGGGGCCATCGAGCGGCCGGACGGCACGATCCTGACCCTGCGCGAAGCGACGCTCCACCACTACACCGCCAGCCGGGCGACGCTCCGGACCGCGGCCACGAACCGCGCCGGCCGGGTTCGCGACTTCCTCACGTTTCGGCTGGACGCGGTCAGCCAGGCCCGGCGCGACCCCATGCGTACCGTGCTGCTCCGCCGGGACGACCAGGGGCGAGCCGACACGCTCGTCACCGTCCTGCTCCGGCACGAGATCGAGGTCGGGCGCCTGACCCGTGAGGCCCGGGTCGATGCCACCGCGTACGGCGAGAGCGACGACCGGGCCACGACGCTGCCGGCCGGCTCCTACGTGATCGACCTGGCCCAGCCCCAGGGCGTCCTGGCCCGAACGCTCCTGGAGCCCGAGACGGCGCTGGACCCGGACTTCGTCGCCGAGGAGCTGGAGCGTCGGGAGGCGGGGCTCCGGGACCGGTTCTACGACATGACCGGCTGGGCACTGCCCTACCTGTTCCGGGTCGACGCGTCGTGGACGGGCGCCGAGGTCGGGCCGACCGAGCCCGTCGATGCCGTGCCGACCGCCGAGCCCGCGCCTCCGCCCGAGGCCGGCTACGGGTACGCGTTCCGCCCGGGCTCCGAGGCGTCGCTCCGGATGCTGGCGGGGCTCCTGCGCGACGGCGTGCGGGTCCGGCACGCACCCCGATCGTTCACCGTGGAGGGCCACGCCTTCCCCCACGGTGCGTTCCTGGTGCTGGTGCGCCGCAACCCGGACCTGGCGGTCCACGACGTGGTCCGGAAGCGGGCCGCGGAGACAGGCACGCCCGTGGTCGCCATCGACAACGCCCTCGTGGACCGCGGGACGGACCTGGGCAGCAACAGTGTCGAGGCCATCCCGCAGCCCCGGGTCGCCCTGGTCGGCGGTGAGGGCATCAGCAGCTACTCCTACGGCGCCGCGTGGCACACCTTCGACACGATCCTCCGCTACCCGGCGAACCGGGTGGAGCTGGGGGACCTGACCCGATCGCTGGAGGAGTTCGACGTGGTGGTGATCCCTTCGGCGTACGGACTCGGCTCGGAGCTGGGAGAGCGGGGCACGGAAACGCTCGAGCGCTGGGTCCGGGGGGGTGGCACGCTCATTACCCTGGACGGCGCCACCGCCTGGCTCGCGTCCGAGGACGGCCTGGCCCGGCTCCGGCAGCAGGAGGAGCCGGAGGCCGTGGACGGCGTGCCGCCCTCCATGTCCGTCCCCGGCGCGATCCTCCGGGCGCGGACCGACACCCTGTCCCCGCTCGTGGCCGGGGTCCGGGAGCCGGAGATCCCGGTCATGCTCTTCGGCAGTCGGGTGTACGAGGCGCCCGCCGACCGGGAGCCCGGCGAGGTCGCCATCCGCTACGCCGACCGGGACCGGCTGCGGCTCGCGGGCTACCTCTGGCCCGAGGTCCCGGATCGGGTGGCCGGCACGCCGTACCTCTGGACGGAGGAGGTCGGCAGCGGACGCCTGATCGCCTTCACCGGCGACCCGAACTTCCGGGCCATGTGGAGGGGCCTGGTGCCCCTGTTCGCCAACGCCGTCTTCCTCGGCGGGACGTTCTAGCCGCGGGACCCGGAGCAGCCGGGAAGCGGGCGCGCCGGGCCCGGTTCCACGGGACAGCCGGCGCGTGTTCTCCCCGAGGGTAGCGCCCGCCGTTTGACGGACGACGCGCCCAACCCGCGACGCGTGGGCCCTTCCTGGGCCCCCGCCGGCGTTTTACCTTCAGGTTCCCCTGCGATCGCCGCTCATCGTTCCCCGATCACCATCCCTCCATGACGCCCCGCGCCCGCTCCATCGCCGTCCTCAGCGTGGTGCTGGGACTCGCCGGGTGCGACCTCTTCGGCCCCGAAGTGGGGCCGCCCGACGCC
>JAWVYT010000200.1:0-5025 GCA_033722595.1 Longimicrobiales bacterium | reverse complement strand
TCGCCGGGGATGCTGCGGCGGCGGTAGAACTCGATGGCCAGCGCCTCGTAGAGGATCTCGTTCACCAGCGTGCTCTTCCCAGAGCCGCTGACCCCGGTGACACAGGTGAACGTGCCCAGCGGGAAGTGGACGTCGATGTCCTTCAGATTGTGCTGGCGCGCGCCCCGGACGGTCAGCTGGTACCGCGCCTTCTCCGGCTTGCGCCGCTCGCCAGGGACCGGGATGCTCCGGTCGCCCCGCAGGTAGGCGCCGGTGATGGACTCCTCGGCCTCCAGGACCGCGTCCAGCTCGCCGGCGGCCACCAGCTTTCCGCCGTGGCGGCCGGCGCCCGGACCCAGGTCGATGACGTAGTCGGCGGCCCGGATCGTCTCCTCGTCGTGCTCCACGACGATCACCGTGTTGCCCAGGTCCCGGAGCTCCTTCAGCGTCTCCAGCAACCGCTCGTTGTCGCGCTGGTGGAGCCCGATGCTGGGCTCGTCCAGGATGTAGAGCACGCCCACGAGCCGGCTGCCGATCTGGGTCGCGAGCCGGATCCGCTGGGCCTCCCCGCCGGCCAGCGTCTCCGCGCTGCGGCCCAGCGTCAGGTACTGGAGCCCGACGTTGGTCAAGAACCGGAGCCGCTCGGTGACCTCCTTGAGGATCGGCCGGGCCACCCGGGCCGGAAGCGCGTCGGGGTTTCGGGGCACGTCGTCGTCGAGAGGCAGCGACTGGAAGAGCTCCAGGGCGTCGCCCACGCTCAGGTCCGTGACCGCACCGATGCTGTGGCCGGCGACGGTCACGGCCAGGCTCTCCGGGCGCAGCCGGTGCCCGCCGCAGACGCGGCACGGCTGCGTGACCATGTACTCCCGGAGCTGCTTCCGCACGTTCTCGGAGCCGGTGTCCTCGTACCGGCGCTTCACGTGGTCGAGGACGCCCTCCCACGGCTCGGTGTAGCTGCCTTCCTTGCCGCCCGTCTTGTACGGGAACTCGATCTCCTCGTCGCCGCTGCCGTAGAGGATCGCCTCGCGGACGTCCTCCGGGAGCCGGCCCCAGGGCGTGTTCGGGTCGAAGCCGTAGTGCTCGGCGAGCCCGGCGATGATCGAGCGCCGGAGGTGCCCGCTGGGCGCGCCCCACGGGATGATCACACCCTCGAGGATCGAGATGCTGGGATCGGCCAGCACGAGCTCGGCGCTGACCTCCTGCCGGGTGCCCAGCCCGCCGCAGCCGTCGCACGCGCCGTAGGGGCTGTTGAAGCTGAACTGCCGGGGCTCCAGCTCGGGGATGCTCGTGCCGCAATGGACACAGGCGAACCGCTCACTGAAGGTGAGCGTCTCCGGTTCGTCGCCGTCATGCCGGACGACCTCGACGAGGCCTTCTGCGGTGTTGAGCGCGGTCTCCACGGAGTCGGCCAGGCGGGGGCGGTCCTCCTGCTTGACCTTGAGGCGGTCGACGACGACGGCGATGTCGTGGTTCTCGTAGCGATTCAGCTCCGGCGGGCTCTCCAGGTCGTACGTCTCGCTGTCCACCCGGACCCGGACGAAGCCCTTCTTGCGGGCCTCTTCGAACAGGTCCTTGAACTCGCCCTTGCGGCCCCGGACCAGTGGCGCCAGGACCTCGAGCTTCGCGCCGTCCGGCCAGGTCAGGATCCGGTCGGCGATCTGGCCGGCGGTCTGGGGCTGCACGGGGCGGCCGCAGTTGTGGCAGTGGGGCGTGCCGACCCGAGCCCACAGGAGCCGGAGGTAGTCGTAGATCTCGGTGACGGTCCCCACCGTCGACCGGGGGTTCCGGCCTGTGGTCTTCTGCTCGATGGAGATGGCCGGGCTGAGCCCCTCGATGACGTCGACGTCCGGCTTCTCCATGACGCCCAGGAACTGGCGCGCGTAGGCCGACAGCGACTCCACGTAGCGGCGCTGCCCCTCGGCGTAAATGGTATCGAAGGCCAGCGAGCTCTTCCCCGAGCCGCTGATCCCGGTCACCACGATCAGCTTGTTGCGGGGGAGCGTGACGTCGATGTTCCGGAGGTTGTGCTCGCGGGCACCGCGAACGGTCAGGTATTCGTCGGGCATTTCCGTCGGGCTGAGGGTGTGGCGGTCAACGAGAGTAGTGTATACACGGGCGGGGTGAGCTTGGTCCACCCCCACCCGGAGCGACCGCACCCCAGCGCCTACCGCACTCTCCGCGACCCGTTCCCCGCGTACACGTACTCGAAGGTCACGCACCCCGGGCGGGCACCCGGGCAGTAGTAGGAGAGGAAGCGAAGCGCCGCGTAGCGGCCGTCGGCCGTGCGGATGGCGTACACGCGGCGCTTCGCCGTCAGCAGATGCGACGTGAAGCCGTAGTCGTACCATCGCTCCAGGGCGGGGCTCGTCGAGTCCCGCCGCGCATCGGACCCGGTATAGCCCTCGGCGGGGACCGTCGTCACACTGTCGAGCGTGGAGGCGTCGAGCGCCCGGGCCCCGCCGCCGGCCAGACCCGCGCCCCCGTTCACGGCCACGTTGAAGCGCTTGAAGGCCAGGTCCCAACCGGCGGGGTCCGGCCGGTCGACGACCGCCCCGCGGGAGAAGTCGAAGAACACCCAGCGGTCCGGGTCGGTCGCGTCGACCGTGACCCGGGCCGGCCCGACGAGGGCGTCCCCGACCGGCCGGGGCCGGGGCTCCGTGGGCGCGAACGTGATCGGCGGGTCCCGTCGCAGCGACAGCAGGACCAGGCCCGCAACGACGACCAGGACCGCGGTCGAGATCCCCACGGCCGTCCGGTTCGCCCGGACCCACTGCCCTGCGCCCACGGTCAGGGGCTCCCGACGGCCTCCGCGCCCTTCACGTGCTCGTCGAACCAGGCGATCATCTCGGCCAGCACGTGCATGGCGCTCTCCCGGGCCCGGTAGCTGTGGCTCTCGTGCGGGAGCATCACCAGCCGGGCGGTCCCGCCGACGCCGTTGATGGCGTGGAACAGCCGCTCGCTCTGGATCGGGAACGTGCCGCTGTTGTTGTCCACGGCGCCGTGGATCATGAGGAGCGGCTCGTCGATCTCGTCGGCGTGCATGAACGGCGACATCCGGTAGTACACCTCCGGCGCCTCCCAGTACGTCCGGATCTCGTTCTGGAACCCGAACGGCGTGAGGGTGCGGTTGTACGCGCCGGACCGGCCGATCCCGGCGGCGAACAGGTCGCTGTGCGCCAGGAGGTTCGCGGCCATGAACGCGCCGTAGGAGTGCCCGCCGATCCCGATCCGGTCCCGGTCAGCCACACCCCGTTCGACCAGGGCGTCGACGGCCGCCTCGGCGCTGGCCACGAGCTGCTGGACGTAGGTGTCGTTGGCGGTGTCGCCGCCGATGATGGGCATGCTCGGGCCGTCGAGTACGGCGTACCCCTGGGTCAGGAAGAAGAGGTGGCTGTAGCGACCGATCGTGGTGAACCGGTTGTCGCTGGACCGGACCTGGCCGGCGGCGTCCGCGCTGACGTACTCCCGCGGGTACGCCCAGACCACGGTGGGCAGCGTCTGCTCGTCCTCGTAGCCCGGCGGCAGGTAGAGCATCCCGCTGAGCGGCACCCCGTCCTCGCGCTCGTAGACGATCAGCTCGCTGGTGATCCCCCGGAGCTGGGGCGCCGGGTCCTCGAACGCTGTGACCGCCACACGCTCGCCCGTCGCCAGGTCCCGGACGTGGTAGTTCGGCGGATCCGTCTTCGATTCCCGTCGGGTCAGGACGCGCGGGTCCTCGGTATCCAGCACATCGATCACGACTTCGTAGTCGCCGGGCTCCGACTGCCAGAGCCGCTCGGCCTCGAGGGTGTCGAGGCTCAGCCGGTCGAGAAACGGCCGTTGGCCCTCCGGACTCGCGCCCTCGCCCTCCAGGAAGATGCTGTTCCCGTCCTGGAGCAGGATCCGCTCGCCGTTCCCGGTCGTGGTGAAGATCGGGTCGCCCGGGTCGCCGTACCCGTCCTCGGTGCTCCGGTCCCAGAGCAGTCGCGGCTCCCGGGTCAGCCGGTCGGCGTTCATGACCCACGTCCGGGTCCAGCGCCGGCTCCGGTCGTAATCGCTCAGCAGCGCGAGGCCGTTACGGCCCCACGCGATCCCGGCGAACCGCTCCTCGGTCGCGGCCAGCTCCACCGGGTCGCCGTCGAACGGCGCCTCCAGCATCACGACCCGGTCCCGGTGCTCAACCTCCCGATTCGGGTCGCCACCGTCCAGCGCTTCGGCCCAGACCAGGGTGGCAGGCCGCAGCGGCCGCCAGCTCAGGCGTCGCGGCCCGGTCCGGACTCCGCGGATCGGGACGTCATCGGCGACGGGCAGGTCCGCGATCTCACGGACCACGGTCCCGTCGGCGTCCCACACCTCGATGGCCACCGGGAACCCCCAGTAGCCGACCAGATACGACCACGGCTCGTGGAGCCGCTCCACCAGCAGGTACGCCCCGTCGGGCGAGGGGGTGAGGTCGTCGTACACGGCGGGCCCGCCCACGTCGGTCCGGTCCCCGGTCTCCGTGTCGATGAAGGCCGGCTGCGACGTCAGATAGTACGTAAAGAGCGCTTCATCGTAGGGGTCGTCGAGCATGTCCTGATACGTCCGGACCGGCGCGCTCCGGCCCCGGCTCTCCTGGATCACAGGCCCTTCGGGGACCCGGGGCTCCTCCGGCGGCGCGCCCCGCCCATCGGGGACCAGGAGGCAGAGCAGCCGGCGGCTGTCCGGCATCCACTCACACCCGCCGGCCGCCTCGTTGACGTCGTCGACCACTCGGCGCGCCTCCCCGGTGGCGACCTCGGCGACCCATTGCTCCACGCCCTCTTCCACGGTCACCGGGAAGGTGAACCGTCGGCCGTCGGGCGCCCACTGGACGAACCCGGGCGTCCCCTCGATCCCGGTCACCGCCCGTTCGCTCCCGTCCGACAGATTCCGGAGGGTGAAGCCCGTCAGCGTGGTCCGGCTCCCCGCCGGGCCGTTCGTGCTCGGGTTGATCCGCAGCCCCGCGAGCCGGAGCATGGGCGCCGAGACCCGGGAGATCGACTGGAGGCTGGTCCGCTCCATGAGCAGCAGCCACTCGCCCGCGGG
>JAWVYT010000199.1:0-5030 GCA_033722595.1 Longimicrobiales bacterium | reverse complement strand
CACCTCCCGTTGGGCAGTAACGTGCTCATCGCACGGAAGATCTGCCTCGACCTGTCCCGGGAGTTCGGCGTGCTCCGGGCCCCGACCTTCAGCTTCGGCGTGAACGTCATGACGGCACGGGCGTACGCCGGCACGGCCTCACTCGGACGCAAGACGCTGCACCGGGGCCTCAACGAGCTCCTGGACGCCTGGGAGGCCCACGGCGTGCAGGAGTTCGTCATCGTGACCGCCCACCGGCACGACCCCCACCTCGAGGCCCTCGCCACCCTCGTGACGGCCGAGGCCCGCGTCCGCGTGATCGACGTCTGGGATGTGCCCATCCACGACCTCCTCGAAGGGCAGGAGCAGGCGGAGCACGCGGGGGAGGCCGAGACCTCCGTAATGCTCCACCTCTACCCCGAGATCGTCCGCATGGAGCGCGCCCGGGACTTCCAGCTCGATCCCGACGAGTTCCGCCGCTACATCCGCGGCGGGATGCCGAAGCCGCCGCCCGGCGGGACCGGCTCCGTCGGCCGGCCCTCCCTGGCCAGCGCCGAGAAGGGCCGACGCCTCTACGACCGGATCCTCGACGCCATCCGCCGCGTGGTCTTCGTCCACGGCGACCAGGAGACCGACACCCTTTGAGCCACTCACGAACCGCGAAACACACGCACCGCCCGCGGTGTACAGCCCGAACGCACTCCAGAAGGAGATCTCCATGAGCTCCCGACCCGTCTCTGTCATTGCCCTCACCTCCCTCGTCGCTATGGCGGCGCCCGGAGTGAGCCAGACCACCGTCATCGACGAGGGCTCGTACGAGATCACCGTTCGAGGCTCCGAGATCGGCACGGAGAACTTCACGATACGTCGCAGCGGCTCCGGCGCAAACGCCTCCACCGTGGCCCAGGGCCGCGTCGTCCTGGACACCGGAGAGCAGATCCGCACCGTACTGGAGCTCCGGGGCACCGCCCTACGCCCCGTCGCCTACCAGGTCGAGGTCTCCGGTGACAACCGGCGAAGCGTCCGCGGCCGCGCCTCCGCCAACCGGTTCCGCGCCACCATCGTCTCCGGAGCCGGCGAGCGCATGCGCGAGTTCCTGACCGACGACCGCGCCGTGATCCTCGAGGACGGCATCGCCCACCACCATTACTTCGTGGCCACCGCGCTGACCGGCGAAGGGACGATCCCCGTCATCATCCCACGCCAGAGCCAGCAGGTCACGGCACGGGTCCGCGACCAGGGCACGGAGACCATCCGGGTCGAAGGCCGCGAGGTCCGCGCCCGACACCTCTCCATCCGCATGCCCAGCCTCGATGACCGGTCCGTATGGGTCGACGACCAGGGCCGCATCCTCCGCATGCGGATCCCCGACCAGGAGCTGGTCGCCGTCCGGACCTCCCTGCCGTGAACCCGCGGGGCGCGTTCCGCCCCCTCGGGCGACCCCGCGCTCGCACCGCCCTCCCCCGACCCCGGCTCGCGTTCCGCCGTCCGCGGCCCGTCCATCCTTGACTCCGCTACTGATTCAGTGTATTAGTTGGCCAATACACTAATACGAGAGCACGCCGCGAGGAAACAAAGGACGGACGGGCTGCGTAGAGGGACCGACGGCAGGAGTCACTTGCGGAGGGTGGACGCGACGCGACCGAGGAACGGAATGATACGGACGAGCACGCTGACGGCGATCTTTCTCGTGCTGGCGGGCGCCACGGGGGCGCAGGAGCCGGTCACGCTGACGCTGGACCAGGCGGTGGCGCTGGCGACGGAGAACAACCCGGACTACCGGGCCGCCCGTAACGATGTGGGGGTGGCCGACTGGCGGGTCCGCTCGGCGTACGCGGACTTCATCCCGTCGGCGTCGGTGGGCGGCGGCCTGAGCTACCAGGGCGGCGGGTCGGCCCGGATCGGCGGGTTCACGTCCGGTGACATCGGCCTGGGCGAGACGCCGTCGTACTACTACTCGAGCTTCAACGCCAGCGTCGGGTTGACGCTGAGCGGCTCGAAGGTGTACGAGATCGGCCGGCAGCGGGCGTCGCGTCGGGCGGTGCTGGCGAACCTGGACGTGGCCGCCCAGACGCTGGAGGCGAACGTCACGCGGCAGTACCTGGCGGTCCTCCGGAGCGAGGACGCGGTGGACCTGGCCGTCGCCGAGCTGGAGCGTGCGGAGGCCAACCTGGCGCTGGCCGAGGCCCGGCAGGCCGTGGAGTCGGCGACCTCGATCGAGGTGAAGCAGGCGGAGGTGGAGCGGGGCCGGGCCGAGGTCGGGCTGCTGCAGGCGCGGACGGCGCTCGACAACCAGAGGACGCGGCTCTCCCAGCTCCTCGGCGTGGAGCTGGACGGGGACGTCACGCTCACCAGCGACGTGGCCGTATTCGAGCCCGCGTGGGAGCTGCGGACGCTGATCGAGACCGCCCTCGCGTCCCAGCCGGAGCTGGAGGCGGCCCGCGCGACCCGTCAGAGCGCGGAGTCGGGCGTCGGGATGGCCCGGAGCGCCTACTGGCCCAGCCTCTCCATCTCCACGGGGCTGTCGGGCTACACGCGTCGGGTGGGGGACGACGAATATCTGATCGAGCAGGCGTACAGCTCGATCCTGTCGCAGCGGCGGCAGTGTGCGCAGCTGAACGAGATCTACACCCGGC
The DNA here is from genome assembly GCA_033722595.1 of Longimicrobiales bacterium. Lineage (GTDB taxonomy): Bacteria > Gemmatimonadota > Gemmatimonadetes > Longimicrobiales > RSA9 > JAWVYT01. The sequence continues at coordinate 2,415 of JAWVYT010000199.1, read as the reverse complement.
TGGATCCGCCCATCGACCCGGTCAACTGCTTCGCCCAGTACCAGCTCACGCCCGAGATGCAGGACCAGATCCTGGCGCAGAACCGGCAGTTCCCGTTCGACTTCACCACGGAGCCGGTCTCGGTGTCGCTGAGCGTGTCGGTGCCGATCTTCCAGGGGCTGAACCGCCAGGCGCAGCTGGAGTCCGCGCACGCCGCGGCCGATGACGCGCGGCTCCGGGTCCGGGCCGAGGAGCTCAGGATCCGGGCGGACGTGGAGACGGCGTACCGGAACCTCCGGTCCGCGTACCGGTCGGTCCAGCTGGAGGAGCGGAACCGGGAGCTCGCGGACGACCAGCTGCGGCTGGCCCGGGAGCGGTACCGCGTGGGCGCGGCGTCGTTCCTGGAGCTCATGGAGGCGGAGGCGCTGAAGGCGCGCGCAGATCGCGAGTATCTGCTCGGCGTGTACACGTTCCAGGAATCGCTGACGACGCTGGAGGCCGCGGTCGGACACGACCTGGCGACCCCGGATAACTAGACAGGGACCCTGAAACGCAAGACGAAGATCGTTCTGGTAGCAGGCACGCTGGTCGTTCTCGCGGGCGTCGGGATCGCCGCTGCGGCTGCGGGCGGCGAGGACGCCCGCGGGGTCCGGGTCGCCGAGGCCGAGATCCGGGACCTGGAGTCCGTGGTACGGGCCAGCGGCTGGATCCAGCCGCGGGTGGCGGTGGACGTCCAGTCCGACATCATGGGGCGGGTCACCGCGCTCAACGTGGAGGAGGGCGACGTCGTGGAGCGGGGCCAGGTCCTCCTGCGGATCGACCCCACGCAGTACGAGGCGGCCGTGGCGCAGGCCCGGGCGTCGGTGAGCCAGGCGCTGGCGAACGAGGCCCGGGCCCGGGCCTCCATGATCCAGGCCCGGCAGGAGCTGCGCCGGACCGAGGATATCCTGGCTCGGGACTCCACGCTCATCAGCCCCCGGCAGTACGAGGATGCCCGGACCCAGGCCGAGGTCCAGCAGGCGCTCCATGAGGCGGCGGAGCACGGTGTGGAGGTCGCCCGGGCGTCGCTCCGGGAGGCGGAGGACCGGCTGGCCAAGTCAGTGATCCGGGCGCCGATCGATGGCGTGGTCACGCGGCTGAACATCGAGGAGGGCGAGACGGCCATCGTCGGGACCATGAACAACCCCGGCAGCCTCCTGCTGACCGTCAGCGACCTGTCGGTCATGGAGGCGGTGGTCCGGGTCGACGAGACGGACGTCCCGGGGATCGAGCTCGGCGACAGCACGACGCTCACGGTCGACGCCTTCCGTCGACGGCAGTTCACGGGGCGGGTGACCGAGATCAGCCACAGCTCGGTGGTCGACCCCAACACCCGGGGGATGAGCCAGCAGGCCCAGGCCGTGGACTTCGAGGTGGTCGTCACGCTGGACCGCCCGCCGCCGGGTATCCGGCCGGACCTGTCCGCCACGGCCGAGGTCATCACCGAGCAGCGACCCCGCGCGCTGGCGATCCCGATCATCGCGCTGACCGTCCGGGAGCGGAAGGACGTGGAGGCGCTGGAGAGCGAGCAGCCCGAGGCCCAGGCCGCGGCGGAGGCCATGGTCGAGGGGGACGAGGACATCGAGGGCGTCTTCGTGATCCGGGACGGCCAGGCCCGGTTCGTGGCCGTCGACGTCGGGATCACCGGCCGGGAGCATTTCGAGATCCTCTCCGGGCTGACCGCCGGCGACTCGGTCGTCGCCGGACCCTACGAGGCGATCCGGCAGCTGAACGATGGTGACCCGGTGCGCGTCCTTCCTGAGAGCGGGGACGTGGACGCCACCACCACCGAGCAGGGATGACCATGGCACAACCGGTGATACGCACGGAGAACCTGGCCAAGGACTACGTCATGGGCGCGGAGACGATTCACGCGCTGGCCGGCGTGGACGTCGAGATCGAGAAGAACGAGTACGTGGCCATCATGGGCCCCTCGGGGTCCGGCAAGTCCACGCTCATGAACCTCATCGGCTGCCTCGACACACCGTCCGCGGGCGAGTACTGGCTGAACGGCCAGGCCGTCTCCGGGCTCGATGACGACGAGCTGGCCGCGATCCGGAACCGGGAGATCGGCTTCGTCTTCCAGACCTTCAACCTCCTGCCCCGGGCGACGGCGCTGCACAACGTGGAGCTACCGCTCATCTACGGCGGCACGCCGGCGAAGGAGCGGCGGGAGCGGGCGGAGCTCGTACTCACACGGACCGGGCTCGGCGACCGGATGGACCACCGGCCCAGCGAGCTGTCGGGCGGGCAGCGGCAGCGGGTGGCCGTGGCACGGGCGCTGGTCAACGAGCCGGCGATCCTCCTGGCCGACGAGCCCACGGGCAACCTGGACTCGGCCACGGGCGAGGAGATCATGGCGCTCTTCGAGGAGCTCCACGCCGACGGCCAGACCAT
>JAWVYT010000198.1:0-5037 GCA_033722595.1 Longimicrobiales bacterium | reverse complement strand
CGCCTCCACCGGGCACACCTCCTGGCACATCCCGCAGAAGATGCAGCGGAACTCGTCGATCTCGTACACGATCGGGTACCGGTTGCCCTGGTCGTCCTCACCCGGCACCAGCCGGATGCAGTTCGCCGGGCAGATCGTCGGGCACAGTCCGCACGCCACGCACTTCGGCCGGCCGTCCGCGTGGACCTCCATCCGATGGGTCCCGCGCCACCGCGGCGAGATGTTCGGCTTCACGTCCGGGTACTCCTGGGTCACCTTCTTCGGGTTCACCAGGTGCCGGAACGTCAGCGCCATCCCTTTGAGTGACGCCCGCAGGTAGGACGTCCCCCTGTCCGGGCGACGTACTCTCTTCACTCCGATCGCCATTCCGTCTCCTCGCTTCCGCACGTCATCCGCTCATACTCCCGCGATCGAGGACGCCGGCTCCGACGCCCGCTCCTCCATGACCTCGGCCATCTCGCGCCGGTCCATGGGCCGGGGCGCCATGGCGGAACCGCCCCGGAGCACCCGATCGCTGTCCAGCACCCAGAGGAACACCACCGTCGCGACCACGTTGACCGCCGTCAGGATGGCGCTGTACGCCGGGCCGTACTCCATGCCCACCGTGTCCAGCACCAGGATGGTGGCGGCCATGAGCATGATGTAGGCGAGGCCCGTCGGCAGCAGCCCCTTCCAGCCCAGGTCCATGATCTGGTCGTAGCGGAACCGGGGCACCGTCCAGCGGACCCAGATGAAGACAAAGACGAAGAAGAGCGTCTTCACGGCGAAGGCGGCGAAGGTGGCGAGGGTCTTCCACACGGCCGGCTCGGCGCCCTGGACCACGCCATCGCCCACGACCCGCATGTTGTCCCAGGAGACGAACGGGATGTCCCAGCCGCCCAGGAACAGGGTGGCCATGAGAGCGGCCTGGGTGAGCACGTGGGCGTACTCTCCCATCATGAACATGCTGAACTTCATGGAGGAGTACTCGGCGTGGTATCCCGCCACCAGCTCCGATTCGGCCTCCGGCATGTCGAACGGGAGCCGGGCGGTCTCGGCGAACGAAGAGATCACGAACAGGAAGAACGCCAGCCCCAGGGGGAAGGCGAACCACCATCCGAGTCCTTCCTGCTGGTACCAGACCATCTCCGTGATGGTCACGTTCCCCACGATCAGGAACACGGGGATCAGGCTCATCCCGAGGGCGACCTCGTAGGAGACCATCTGGGCGGAGGCGCGGAGCCCCCCGAGGAAGCTGTATTTGTTGTTCGACGACCACCCGGCCAGGAAGGTGCCGTAGACGCCCAGGCTCGAGAACGCCAGGATGAACAGGATCCCCATGGGCACATCGGCCACGATCATGTCGACCACGCCCCACGGCGTCGGCAGCGGCGCGCCCCACGGGATCACCGCGAAGAGCACGAACGAGGGCGCCAGCGCCAGCATCGGCGCGAGCACGAAGTAGAACCGGGAGGCCTCCCCCGGCATCGTCTCTTCCTTGATGAAGTTCTTCAGCCCATCGGCGATGGGCTGGAGCAGCCCGAACGGCCCCACGCGGTTCGGCCCGAGGCGGTCCTGGATGAAGGCCGCGAACCGCCGCTCCGCCAGCGTGAGCATGGCCACCGTGAGGAGCGTCACCACGAAGGCCACCAGCATCTTGATGGTCGAGATCCAGAAGAAGGCCGTGTTGGACATGGCCCCGAACTCGTGAAGCTGGTCCATCAGGCCTCCTCTCCGGCCGTCACCCGGACGGGCTCGTTCAGCAGCGCACCCCGGGTCCCGATGTGCGGGTAGCTGAGCCCGCTGAACGGCTCGTACAGCTCGGCGATCCGAAGGAAGGCGTCGCCCGCCGAGGCCGGGGCGGCCCCGTCATCGAGCCCGGCCAGCACCACACCCAGGACCTGCCACGCCGGGCGGGCCATGGGCGGCGCGTTCAGCGCCGGCCAGAACCGCTGGACCCGACCCTCGAAGTTCGTGAACGTGCCCTCCTGCTCCGCGTAGCTCGTGATCGGGAGCACGAAGTCGGCGCTGGTCAGCGCCGGGCTCTCCACCGTTCCCAGGTAGACCACCAGCTCGGCGCCATCGCCGAAGCCCGGGTCCTGGTCCACCAACGGGTCGCCCAGCACCACCAGCGCGGTGCCCGGGTCCGTGAGCCCGCCGCTTCCATCGTCCGCGCCCACGCGGGCGAAGCCCAGGGTCTCCAGGCCGCGGCCGTTGGCGGAGAGGTCGCGGCGCCGGGTGAGCTTCTCGAACCCCGGCAGCGTGACCTCGTCCTCGGCCCGCGGCGACCGGTACAGCGCCTTGTCGCCGCCCAGCACCGCCTGGAGCCGCTTCAGCAGGCCGTTCCCCTCATTGCCATGGTACGGCGAGCCCACCACGCTGATCCCGCCATCCAGCGCCCCCAGCCGCTCCACGAGGGCCGTCACCGCCTCCTTCCACGTCGCGGACTCGAGCACGCCGTCGCGCCGCACCATCGGCGCCTCCAGCCGGGTCCCGGCGCTGCCGCCGCCGAGCGTGACCGCGCCCCGGTTGCCTTCGGCGACCTCGGCAGAAGACCCCTTCGCCTTCGGCACCGCAACAGCGCCTCGGTTCATCCACTCGTACCGGTAGCGGCCGTAGTCGCACATCCAGTAGGAGTTCACGTCGGGGTTGTGCCGGGGCTTCAGCCGCTGGACCAGGTTGTCCCGCGTGTCCAGGGTGATGTTGCACCCCTGCGAGCAGTTCGGGCACACGCTCGGCGTCCGGTCCAGGTCCCATGCCCGGGCCTTGTGCAGGAAGTCCTTCGACAGGAGCGCGCCCACCGGGCAGATGTCGATTACGTTCGACGCGAACGGCGACCCATCGAGGCCCTCCTCGAAGAACGTGTCGATCACCGACCGGCTGCCGCGCTGGACCACGCACAGGCGCTCGTCATCGGCCACCTCCCGCATGAAGCGCGTGCAGCGGGTGCACATGATGCAGCGGTCGCCGTCGTAGATCACGTCGCCGCCGAAGTCGTCCTGCCCCAGCACGGCCTTCGCCTCCACCGACCGGCCGTGGGCCCGCCCTTCTTGGAAGACGTAGTCCTGGAGCTTGCACTCGCCGGACGCGTCGCAGATCGGGCAGTCCAGCGGATGGTTCACCAGGTAGAACTCGAGGACGCCCTTCCGAGCCTCCTCCGCGTCCTCGGTATCGGTCCGGATCACGGACCCGTCCTGCACCGGCGTCACGCACGCGGGCTGCAGCTTCGGGGCGCCCTCCACCTCCACCAGGCACATGCGGCACATGGCGGGCGCGGAGAGGGCCGGGTGGTAACAGTAGTGGACGATCCCGATCCCCAGCTGCTCGCACGCCTCGATGATCCGGGCCCCCTTCGGGACCGTGACCTCACGGCCGTCGATGGTGCAGCTGACCGTGTCGCTCCCGTTTCCGTTCGCCATCACTCCCCCTGCCCCTCGACCAGGCCCGCGGTGGCTCCCGCAGGCACCTGCGGCCTCCTGGGAACCAGCCTCTCCACATCCTCCGGGAACTTCTCCAGCCAGCTCATCACGGGCACGGCCGCCGAGTCGCTCAGCACGCAGATCGTGGTACCGGTCACGTTCCGCGACACGCCTCGCAGCGTGTCGATGTCGTCCGCGGTCCCCTCGCCCGCCTCGATCCGACGGAGGATCTTCACCAGCCACGACGTGCCCTCCCGGCACGGCGTACACTGGCCGCAGCTCTCGTGGGCGTAGAACTCCACCATGCGCCGGACCTGCGTGACCATGTTGGTCCGATCATCCATGACGATGATCGACGCCGTGCCCAGCAGGCTCCCGGCCTCGGCCACGCTCTCGTAGTCGCTGGCCAGCCCTTCGACCTCCTCGGCGGTCAGGATCGGCACCGAGCTGCCGCCCGGGATGACGGCCTTGAGCTCCCGGCCGTCCCGGATCCCGCCGCAGACGTCGTAGATCAGCTCGTCCATGGGGAAGCCCAGCGGCAGCTCGTAGTTGCCCCGCCGGGCCACGTGCCCGCTCACGTTGAACATCTTGGTGCCCGGGCTCTTTTCCGTCCCCCACTGCCGATACCACGCGCCCCCGTTCTTGATGATGTGGGGCACGCTCGTGACGGTCTCCACGTTGTTGATGGTCGTGGGCTGGGCGAAAACGCCGCTGGCCGCCGGGAACGGCGGCTTGATCCGCGGCTGGCCCCGGCGCCCCTCCAGCGAGTTCATGAGCGCCGTCTCCTCGCCGCAGATGTAGGCGCCGGCGCCCAGGTGCATGGTGACGTCGATGTCCACGCCCGATCCCATGGCGTTCTTCCCGGCGATCCCGGCGGCGTAGGCCTCCTCCACCGCCCGGCCCATGATCTGGGCCACCTCGAAGAACTCGCCCCGGATGTAGATGTAGACGTCCTGGGCCCGGATCGCGTGCGCGGCGATCATGGCGCCCTCGATCACCTGGTGCGGCGTCCACCGCATCAGCTCCCGGTCCTTGAACGCGCCGGGCTCGGACTCGTCGGCGTTGATCAGCATGTAGTGGGGGCCCTTCTTCTCCTTGGGCATGAAGCCCCACTTCACACCCGTCGGGAACCCGGCCCCGCCACGACCCCGGAGCCCGCTCGCCTTGACCTCTTCGGTCACGTCGTCCGGCGACATCCCGAGCGCCTGTTCCAGCGCCTCGTAGCCGCCGAGCTCCTTCCAGCCGGCGAGGGTGCGCGTCGCGGGGTCGCCGAACCCCCGGCTCATGACCCGGACCTCGCGCTCGTGGGTGTAGGGATAGGCCATGCCGCTACCCCTCCTCCCCGTGGCCGGCCTGCGGCTTCGTATTCGTAGTGGTATTCGTATTCGTGGTCGGGCTCGCGTCGCCGCCGGCACCGTTCCCGGCGGGGCCGCCCGCACCGTTTCCGGCGGGGTCCACGCCCGTAGTGCGGAGCCGGTCCAGGAGGTCGGGCACGTCTTCGGGGTTCACGTTCTCGAAGTAGCGGTTGTTGATCTGGACCACCGTGGGGAAGCCGCAGGCGCCGAGGCACTCGGCCTCGATGACGGTGAACTCGCCGTCCCCGCTGATCTGGCCGGCCTCGGTGTCGGTGTGCTCCAGG
>JAWVYT010000197.1:0-5071 GCA_033722595.1 Longimicrobiales bacterium | reverse complement strand
CCGTCCCGCGGGCCGTGCGACGGGAGCGGCTGGAGCGGCTCATGGACGTGCAGCGGGGGATCTCGCTGGAGAAGAACGAGGCGCGGATCGGTCGGCGGGTGACGGTCCTGGTCGACGCGGTGACCGACGACGGCGCCGTGGCCCGGGCGCCGTGGCAGGCGCCGGAGGTGGATGGCGTGGTCGCGATCCCCGACGCGGACGGGCTGGAGCCGGGAACGTTCGTGACGGTGCAGATCACGGCCGCCGGGGAGCAGGACCTGACCGCCCGCGTGGCCTCGTGAGGCCCGGCCGGATCTGGCTGGCTCCGGCCCTGGCCTGGCTCGGGGCATGCACCGTGGCCGGGCGCCCGATCACCGAGCCGCCCGCTACGCCCGTGGACGTGCCGCCGGCCGAGGCGGTCCGGGGCGCCTCGCCGGAGGTGCGTGTGGGCGTGGCGGTGGACGAGCCGTCGATCCGGGTGGCCACGGACCGTGGCGCCGAACTCACGGACCCGGGCGGCCGGGTCTGGGACCGGGGGTCGGGGCCGTGGGTGGTGACCCGGTCCGGGAGCGGGGTCGAGGTCCGGGACGGCGGGCGGTCGATCCGGCTCCGGGGCGGCGTGGTGGTCCGGTCGCGGGACGGCCGCGTCCGGGTCAACGGGACGGCGTACCGGGGCGCGGTGCTGATCCGGGCGGCCGCGACCGGGGTGACCGCGGTGAACCTGCTGGACCTCGAGACCTACCTGCGGGGCGTGGTCCCGCTCGAGATCGGGGCAGGCCGACCGCCGGAGGCGCTGGAGGCGGTCAAGGCGCAGGCCGTGGCCGCGAGGACCTACGCGATCCGGCACCTGGGTCGTCGGGACGCGCTGGGGTTCGACTACTACGGCACCGTGGCGGACCAGGTGTACGGCGGCGCCGACGCGGAGGACCCGGTGTCCACGCGGGCGGTGGAGGAGACCCGGGGCCAGATCCTGACGTACGACGGCGAGCCGATCGAGGCGTACTACCATTCCACGTGCGGCGGTCGGACGGCGGCGCTGGAGGAGGTCTGGCGGGGCGCGCCGCGCCCGTACCTGCGGTCCGTCTCCGACCGCCGGCCCGACGGTGGCTGGTACTGCGAGGCGTCGAACCGCTTCCGCTGGACGGAGGCGTGGAGCGAGGCCGACCTGCTGGAAGCGCTGACCGTGGGGCTCCGGGACCGGGGGCTGGGCACGATCGGCGAGGTCCGGTCCATCGAGGTCCGGGGCCGGACATCGTCGGGGCGGGCGGCGGAGCTGGAGGTCCGTACGGACCGGGGCGTGGCCCGGGTCCACGGCGACTCGATCCGGCGGGTGCTGGCGCCGGAGCCCGGCCGGATCCTGAACAGCACCGCCATCGAGCTGGAGCCGGAGGCCGGGAGCCGGGTGACGGCGCTGACCGTGCACGGCTCGGGCTGGGGCCACGGCATCGGGATGTGCCAGATGGGGGCGCTGGGCCGGGCGGCGGCCGGCGCCGCCTATCGTGATATCCTGTCCACGTACTATCCTGGAACCCGACTGGTGCGACTCTACCGATGAAGGCCATGCGACGGAGGGCCATGCGACGCAGCGACTCGAGACTCCGATCCCCGCTCATCCCCGGGCTCGTCCTGGGCCTGGCGACGGCGCTCCTGGCGGGGTCGCCGGCGGCGGCGGACGGCCAGACGCTGGCAGACTACGACTACGACCAGCTCACGTTCCGGGGCGTGGCGCTGGGCGGCGGGTACCTGTGGTCGGACCGGATCGAGGACACCGAGCACTACACGGTCCGGCTCGACCTGGGCTACCTGGGGCCGGGCGTCCGGATCGCGCCCGCGATCAGCTACTGGAGCTCCGAGGTCGCGGGTCCCGAGATCGAGGCGCTCGCGGCCCAGCTCGGGCAGCGGACGGGCACGACCATCGACCCGGCCCGCCTCGGGCCGATCGAGTGGAGCGACCTCTCGCTCTCGGTGGACGGGCAGTTCGTGTGGAGCACGCCCCTGGGGATCCTGACCTACATCGGGACGGGGCTCGGACTCCACGCCCTGAACGGGCAGGGGCCCGCCGTGGATGACACGTTCGTGGAGGACCTGCTGGATGACATCACCGTCGGCGTCAACGGGATCGTGGGGGTCGAGCTGGAGACATCGGACCGGCTCCGGGTCTTCCTGGAAGGACGGTACACCGCCATGAACAGCCTGCGGTTCGGTGCAATCCGGGGCGGGGTACAGCTCATGTTCTCCCGGGGCAACGTGCAGGTCGGGGCGGTCGCGGCGCCGCCGGTGGAGGCGCCATGAGCGCCCGCCTCCGGATCGGCGTGCTGGGCACGGGCGCCATCGCCCAGATCGTGCACCTCCCGCTCCTGAAGGCGCTGCCCATCGCCGACGTCCAGGCGCTGTGCGACATCGACGAGGCGAAGGCCGGGTCGATCGCGAAGCGGCTCGAGATCCCGCACGTCTTCGACGAGCCGGAGGCGCTGTTCGCGTCCGACACGGTCGACGCCGTCGTGATCTGCTCGCCCAGCTACCTCCACCACAGCCAGGCGATCGCGGCGCTGGAGGCGGGGCTCCACGTCCTGGTGGAGCGGCCGCTGGCCATCGACCCGAAGGGCGCCGAGCAGGCGATCGCGGCGGCCGAGGCCGCCGACCGGGTGCTGCTGGTGGCGTACAACAACCGGTTCCGGCCGGATACCCGGGGCGTGAAGTCGTTCGTGGAGTCCGGTGAGCTCGGCGACGTGTTCTCCGTCCACGGGACCTGGTTCAACCGCAAGGTGCGGCCGAAGCGGCTCACGTGGCGGCACCGGGAGGAGACGGCCGGGGGCGGCGCGTTCATGGACCTGGGGCTCCAGGTGCTGGACCTGTGCATGTGGATGCTGGACTACCCCGCGGTCGAGCGGGTCACGGCGCACATGCACCCCGGCGAGGGGATCGAGGTCGAGGACGCGGCGTCGGTGCTGCTCGCGCTGGAGTCCGGGGCCACGGTCTCGATCCAGGTGACGTGGAACCTGCACGGCGAGCGGGACCGGCACCACATCCGGATCTTCGGGACGTCCGGGTCGGCGTCCACCCACCCGCTGTCGGTGTACAAGGAGGTCGAGCACGGGATGCTCGACGCGACGCCCCAGATCACCACGGGGACCGAGAACGCGTACACGGCGTCGTACCGGCAGGAGCTGCGCAACTTCGTGAACGCCGCGCTGGGCGCCTCGGCGTGGGAGCTGCCCCGGGAGCAGGTGGAGCTCATGCGCGTGGTGTCCCGCGTGTACGAGTCGGGGAAGAAGGGGAAGGAACTGAAGGTGTGACCCCGCCCCGGGACGGCCGCACGCTCCCCGTCCTCTCCGGCGTCCTCCTCGCCCTGGCCCATCCGCCCGTGGAGCTCCTGCTCCCGGCGTTCGTCGGGCTCGTCCCGCTCCTCGTGTTCATTGCCGAGCGGCCGGAAGGGCCCGCGGGGCGGTGGGCGGCGATCCGGGCCGGGGCCCTCACCGGCGTACTCTACTTCGGGATCCAGCTCTACTGGGTGGCCGTGGCGCTGACGCTCTACTCCGCGCTGGCCGTGCCCGCCTATCTGGGGCTCGTCGCGATCCTGGCGCTGCTGACGGCCGGGTTCGGCGGGGCCGTCCACTGGTCACGGGAGCGACTGGGGCTGCCCGTGGCCGTTGCGGCGGTCCTCTTCTGGACCGCGCTGGAGTGGGTCCAGGGCCACGCCGGGGACCTCGCCATGCCGTGGCTGGGGCTGGGCGCTGCGCTGGCGCCGTTCCCCACCCTCGCGGGAGCCGCCGACCTGGTCGGGAGCCGGGGGCTCACCGCGTGGGTCGCGGGCGTGAACGGGCTCGTGGCCACGGCCTTCCTGCGCCGCCGCCGGGGCCGACCGGTCGGCGGCGTGCTGGCCGCGATCGCCGTGGTGCTCGCGGGCCCGGCGGCGTACGGCGTGGCACGCGACGCGATGCTGGAGACACGGCCGGCGGCCCGGGTGGCCGTGGTCCAGCCGAACATCCCGGAGGAGCTGAAGCTGGATCCCGCAGTCGCCGTCGACACATCGCTGTCGGCGCTGACGGCGCTTACCGCCGGGATCGATGAACCCGTCGACCTGGTCGTATGGCCGGAGGTGGCCGTGCCGACCCGGCTCGAAGGGGACGACTCCATGATCGCACGGATCCGGGCCCTGGCCCGGGATGTCGGCGCGCCGATCCTGGTCGGTGCGTACGGCGGAGTCCCGATCGGCGCCGCCCTCGAGGACGCTCCGACAGCCTCGTTCAACTCCGCGCTCCTGATCGCGCCCGACGGCCCCCGGGGCCGGTACGACAAGCGCCGACTCGTGCCGTTCGTCGAGCGGGTCCCGTTCATCGACCCCGCCTGGCTCGGCAGCGGCCGGCTGGGCGGGCTGGGGCGCGGGACCGGGAAGCCCGTCCTGACGGCCGGGGAGGCCGCCGGCTTCGGCACGCTCATCTGCTACGAGTCCATCTTCGGCGACCTGTCGGCCGGGTACCGCCGGGACGGCGCCGACTTTCTCGTCAACATCACGAACGACGCCTGGTTCGGTCGGGACACCTGGTACGGCCGGACCACCGGCCTCTGGCAGCACCCGGCACACACGGTCCTGCGGGCCGTGGAGAACCGTGTCGGCGTGGCCCGGGCCGCCAATACCGGCGTCTCCATGTTCGTCGACCCCCGGGGCCGCGTCTACGCCGCCACGCCCCTGTTCCAGCCGGCCGTACGCGTCGAGACCGTCTACACCACCGACGAGCCGACGCTCTACACCCGGTGGGGCGACTGGCTCGCCACCCTCCTGACCGCCCTCGCCGCCCTCCTCCTCCTCGCCGCAGCCGTCTCCCGCCCCCGATCTCCCAGCCCCTTGGCCCCCGAGCCGTGAGCTCTTGCACTCTTGCACTCTTGCACTCTTGCCTCTGCCTTCCACCCTTGATCGTTCGGAACACCTCGGATATACTTACAGGCTGGCGCGAAACCGAAAAAACACAGGATCGATCATGAAGCAGGGCATCCATCCCGAGTACGAGCTGGCGACGGTTCACTGCGCGTGCGGGAACACGTTCCAGACCCGGAGCACGCAGGACGACATCCACCTGGACGTGTGCAGCGT